>JAESSZ010000244.1 GCA_016763875.1 Nannocystaceae bacterium | reverse complement strand
TACCGCGGGCGACATTCAGTTGGCTTCGGGTTCGGACGGCGCGGTCTACCTCGCATGGGATCGTGCCGATCGAACGCGTTGCGATGGTACGGTTCAGTCTGTGGAGCAGCGAAGCGAGCCATTGCCTAGCACTCCTCAATGGCGCGCCTCGTGGACGTCCTCGACTGCGGTTGTTCTCATTCTTGGCTGCTCGCCTCGCATCGTGACGCCCGCGATAGGTGGGTCTACCAGCGGAGGCGCGCAGACGGATGAGTCGACCGGGCGGGGGCGTACGACCGGAACTGGCCCAACAACGACCTCGGGTGCCGACAGCACATCCTCCGGAAATACCAATGGTCCCTCCGACGGCGACACCGGCGGCGATGACGGTTGTCCATTCCTGGAATGCGTCGTCGACATAGGGGAGCCAAGCTGCGACGTCTTCGCACAGGATTGCCGCCGTGGCGAAAAGTGCACAGCTTGGGCAAGACAGGGGGGTTCGTGGAACGCGACCCGATGTGTCGCGGTTGTAGAGGATCCGGTCGGCGCAGGGGATACCTGCCAGGTGGAGGGCACTGCGGTATCCGGCGACGACAACTGCGACGCGACCTCGATGTGTTTCCATGTGGACACTGCCACGCTGCAGGGCACCTGCGTCGAGACGTGTGCAGGGACCCCGCTCAGGCCGCAATGCGATGAGGCCCTGGCTTGCTTCATAGCCAATGAAGGGGTGCTCGCACTGTGTCTCTTGGCGTGCACGCCGGACGGTGACGATTGCCCACGGGGGCAGGCCTGCTACCCCGCAGACGACGAACACGTCTGCCTCGACGAGGTCCCACCTTCCCCTGGGGCCTACGGTACGCCTTGCTCGCAGCTCGCGACGTGCGACCCGGGGCTGACTTGTGTCGTTGCCGAGCATGTGCCGAACTGTGAAGACACGGGCTGCTGCACTGAGTATTGCGACGTGGACTCCCCGAATACCTGCCCGGACGCCGACGTCGGTCAGATCTGCATTGCGACCGCGGACGTCGGGGTCTGCGGCATGCCTGGGTAATAGTCTGACCTTCCCGTGCTGCCCGAGTCCGCCAGGGGGGCGGCTCGTGGACATCGCCGCGGGACATCGTCGAGTCTACGGGATCACCGAACCCGACCGGCGGTTGCGATGCTGGGGCGGCGGAAACAGGGGCGGGCACGAGGTGGACTTGTCGGACGTCGTCGGTGCTGCGATGGGCGAGCTGCACACATGCGTGCTCGATGGCAAGGGTTCGGTCCTGTGCTGGGGAAACAACGACCGGGGCCAACTCGGAGACGGTTCGCGTACGTATCGTGCACAGCCGACGCCTGTGGATCTCCCGACGGTGTTGGCTATCGAGGCCCGGCCCGACTCGACTTGTGCGCTTCTCGAGTCAGGTACGGTTTCCTGTTGGGGAGCGAACACCGTGCCGGGCGACACTCGCCGCCTCCGTCCCTCCATCGTCCTCGAACTCGACGACGTCGAACAACTCTTGGGGCCAGGCCGAGCCCAGCGGACCGACGGGAGTATCGTGGAATGGAAGCCGGTCGATCACCTACCGGCGGACTTCACGGGCCCGAATCTCGTTGCGGGCAAGAGCAGTGGCTACACAGTCGGACCCGCGTAAGCGTGCTTGGCCGAGGGCAAGAATACAAAATGTCGTGCGCTGACTACCGATGCTGCAACGGCCGGGCCCGCGATCCTCTCTGAGCTCGGTGACGTCGTAGAGTTTCGCGAAATCGTCGTAGATCTGCGCGATAGTTGGTGCGCGAGGACGCGCGACGACCGTGTCTGGTGCTGGGGAGAGACGAAGGACTTCCTCCGTGTCGATACGTCGACAACCGAACCGAGGCGGGTGCTCGGACTGTCGCGTATCACCGAGGTGAGCGTGGGCCAATCGCACGCCTGCGCGCTGCGAGACGACGGGTCGGTCTGGTGCTGGAGTGCCGGGCGGCTCGGTTCACTGTTGGTGCGTCGCGAAAAGATGGTTGTTCGGCCGAGAACCCGGGGGGCTCGTTGGCAAAAAAAGATGACTATGCAGGACTACGCAGTCCGTCGAGGAGCGCCGCGAGCTGCGTGCCCGCGAGGCGTAGGGGGGTCGTGTCTGCGTGCGCACGACTCAGTAGCAGCGCGCCTTCGATCGCACACAGTACGAGGTTGGCCGTGGGTTCCGCCTGCTCCTTGGCGATGCCCGACCGTATAAGGAACGTCTCGATGAGCGTCTGCCAGCGGCCGTAGGACGCCGAACACACCGCCCGCAATCCGGGCAACTGAGCGGCGGCTTCCAGCACGACCGTGGCGACTGGGCAGCCATCGAGGAAATCGGATGCCTCCAGCCGATCGGCGAGGGCGGTGGTGATCGCTTCGATCGCCTCGGCGGGGCTCGTTGCGGCGGCGATGATCTGGTGGAGATCGTCATGCATGTGCACGCTTGAGTACGCAAGCGCTGCCTCAGCCAACTCCTCCTTGCCGCCAGGGAAGTGGAAGTACAGCGACCCCTTCGGCGCGCCGCTGTCCTTGACAATCTGGGTGAGCCCCGTGCCGTGATAACCCTGCCGACGGAGCAAGGTCGCGGTGGTCTCTACGAAGCGGGCGCGGCTATCGATAGGGCTCTTCACGGACTGGTCAACGTCTTGGGGTTGGGGGCTGCGTCCAGCGCATGATCCTCGCGGCGCAGCCAGGATACCGCGGCCTCCCAGTACATCAACGGTATCGCTGCCAGGATCGTGCTCCAGCGCCCGAGTTTCGGGTCGGGCTCGTGGCCGGCGCCCATGCGTGCGAGCTGTCGTTGATACCACTGCAGTTGCAGCAGGTCGTCGAACAACCGCACCCCGGTGCGGAGCGTATGCTGCCTCGCCACGTCAGTCTCACCCCGGACCAACCGCCCGAGCAGGTCGGGGTCGACCGCGAGCGGGCGGGCCAACCCGATGACGTCGGTTGCGCCGGATTCGAGCGCAGCGTTCATCGCGGCGCGCGATCGGAAGCCGCCCGTGACCATCAACGGCAACGTCACCTCTTTGCGGATGCGTTCCGCGTACTCGAGGAAGAACGCCTCGCGGGCGCGCGTGCTCTCCCGTTGTTCGGACCCCATCATCGCCGGCTTTTCGTAGCTGCCTCCCGAGATCTCGAGCAGGTCCACGCCTTCCTTTTCAAGCGCCTGTGCGACCTGCATCGACTCTTCCAACGTGAAGCCGCCGCGTTGGAAGTCGGCCGAGTTGAGCTTGACCGCCGTCGAGAACCCCGCGCCAGTCGCACGCCGTACCGCGCGGACAATCTCAAGAAGAAATCGCATGCGACCCTGGATGTCGCCACCGTAGCGATCGGTTCGCAAGTTGGTGAGGGGAGAGAGGAACTGGCTGACGAGGTAGCCATGGGCTCCGTGGATCTGCACACCGTCGAAGCCCGCCGCTTGGGCAACCACTGCGGCGCCGGCGAAGCGTTGGACTAGCACCTCGATTTCCCCTTCGGTGAGCGGCCGCGGCTTGGAGAACAACCCACCTTCTCGATCGGCCTTGACGGCCGAGGGCGCGACGGGACTCCACGTGACGGTGCGCCCCGTTTGACGGCCTGCGTGGCTAAGCTGCATGAACAGCGCCGACCCGTGGGCCTTGGCCGCGCGCGCCCACGCGGCCAGCGGCTCGCCGTGGTCGCGGGTCAGCACCACGTTGTGGGACTCGGTCCGGCCGCCGGGATCGACGATGACGTTCCCCGTGATGAGCAACCCTGCACCGCCCTTACCCAGCCGCGCGTACAACCGGGTCAGTGCGTCCGTTGGTACGCCATTGGCGGTGGCGAGGTTCTCGCTCATGGCTGCCTTGGCCATCCGGTTGCTAAGGACGAGACCCGACGGCAGGGTCAGCGGTTCTCCGATGGGGTTGGGCTCGCTCATGGGCGAACTATAACGCTCGGTCTACATATGTCAATCGGTCTAGTTGGTCGTGGGATCCACCTCGGTATATGGCGATCTCCCAGTGATTCTGGCCACATACAGCTGGTTGAGCTCAGCGTGGGATCCAGGACTTGAGGGTTGCTGCCCTCCGTCAATATGCCCGGACCACACTCACTCGCACATGGCGGTCGTGGACGTCCCCGCGTCGAGGTCGAGCTCGGGCGGTATGCACGATAGGCCCGCTGGACAATCGCCATCCGAAGCGCACTCGCTGCACACGCCGAAGTTGAACAGGCCCATGTAGTTGCCCGGGGAACAGTGGCCCATGCAGGCCGCCTCCCCCACCGCGCCGACCGTGCAGAACGACCCGTCGAACAGCGAGCCGGGATTGGTGCACGCGAAACCGCCGCGCAGCTCGCCAGCGTTGAAAAACTCGTTGCACACCATCGCACCCGGGCAGTCCTCGGTGCTCGCGCACTCGCTGCAGGTCGAGATCGAAAGGACCCCCGCGATGTTCGCGAACGACACGCACTGCAGCTGCGCCGAGGCACACGCGCGAGAGGTTTCACAGGAGTCACCGAGACCGCCGTCGTTGCACAGCGCCCACTGCTGACTAGGATCCAACGGGTACGGCGGGGTACAGCCGAACTCGCAATCGGCGTCGGATACGCACTCCCCACACACGGATCCCAGGATCGACGCGTAACACGCACCCGAAGCGCAGTCGTCATCGGTCTGGCACGTGCCCCCGCTCGGCTGCCCCCCTAAGCCCGTATCCGAGTCGGTCGCGGAACTCGAACTCTCGTCCACCGCGGTGGCTCCGTCGCCGGTCGTCCCGACCGGTAGCGACCCGGTGGTGGTCGTATCTGAAGTCTGGCCGGCAGGCTCGGTCGCCATCGGTTCGGTCCCCGTGTCGCCCGCGGTGCTGCCCGAGACTGCGTCGCCTTCGACGCAGCGCCCGGCGAGCGTGCCGGAGTGTTTGCTGTACGCCTGACCCGAAGGGCAGTCGTCGCTGGGAAAACTGCACAACTCGTTGGACTGGCAGATCCCCGGCGCGCCAGCTTCCGAGCACTGGTCGTCGTCGGTGCAGAAGAACGCGTCTTCTTTGCAGGCGGACAGCGTCAGCAACGCCACGATGAGCCATCTTCCCCGCACGAGTTGAACCATCTTAGCAGATGCGTCCGCGGATGGGCGGCTCGGCGCATCTGGGCAAGTGCCTCGCTCGCCGACATGACCGCCCCCGCCCCCACACGCAGTCGGTGTTTTTGGGGCGGACAGCGGCGTGATCAAAACAGTGCGTTGCGATGGGTCTCGCGGGCGAGTGGGATCAGTGCCCCCTGGCCGCCCACCAGTCGTTCCACTGTTGGGCAAAGGCCACCGCGTCCTCGTCCGCCATTCCGAAGGTCGTGAGCACGAGCGACGCCCGTTGGGGTCGCTCGTCATCCGCAGGCATGTCCATCGCTATGAGCAGGCCGTCGCCCCAGGCGGGGATCCGCAGCCCGAGCTGAAAACCGCTGCGATGCCACGGGCGCACCTCGACGGACCCGGTGGGGAGCTCGACCGTGCCCTCGGACGAAAGCCCGAGTTTTGTGGCAAGCGGCTCCTCCGTCGGGCCCACGAGGTAGACCGTGCGTCGGGTCTCTCCGTGATGCCGCTCGACCCACAGCCGCAGCTGGTGGGCGAAGGTCACCCAGCCCTCGCGGACGTCGCTGTAGACATCGTCCCAGTCGCTGGGAAGCGCCCCGAACCGGACCACGCGCAGCAGCGTCTTGCCCTCGACCTCGATCAGCTCGAAGCCGTCGGCGATGCCTTCCCACTCCCCAAACTTCAGCTTGTGGCCCGCGTCGTCGACCACGTCGGGATTGCCGAAGATCATAGCGATCTCGTCGGTCAACGAGTCGGCCGCCCAACCAAACCACTGGGCGATTTGTTCGGGGTCGCGGACTGCCTTCCACACCGTGTCGACCGGGGCGGAGATGGTGACTTCGACGAGAACTGTGCTGACCGGGACTGTGCTCTTGGGATCTGACATGACGACTACTGCTTTCGCGGGGGTTTCTTGCCGGCCACGGCCGGGTGAGCGCCGACAACCAGGCGGAAGCGGCGTCCCGGTCCATCGGACGGATAGTTGCTCGCGAGCTGGGCCACCGCCTCGGTGACCTCACGCGCGAAGTCTTCGAGCTGCTGTGGGGTGGAGAACCCGATGTCGGCCTCGACGGTGAACGTCAGCAGTCGTTGGCCGGCCTCGTCGGCAGCCTGACGCATGCGCGAGACGTCGCGTACGATGCCTGCGGCCACCGACACCAGGTGGTCCGCCGAAAAACGATCCTGCACGACTACCTCGGGTGGTGGTCCGAGGATCGACGGGTCCACGATAAACGTGTCCGCCCGGGCAATGAACACCCGCTCGACGAAGCCCCGACGCTTGCGCTGCTCGACGAGCTCGATGAGCCCCGCATTCTCAAGCGCCCGCAGGTGGTAGCCGATGCGTTGGCGCGGGAGCTCAAGCGCGGCCGCGAGCGTGGTCGCTGAGCCTGGCTTGCGCAGCGCGGTGAGCAGACGCCTGCGGATCGGCGAGAGGGCCACTCTGGCCCTCTCGGCGTCGTCGATCAGCACGGTCTGGGGCTCGTTGTCGGCCATCGCGTGCAGCTGATCTACATTTGACAAGTAAAGTTGTCAAATGGGCTCAAATCCGCCCGCGTTGTGGCGGTCAGCTACCACTCCAGGGTTTTCTGAGGTTGCAGACCAGGCCCGGTTGAGCTGACAACAGGGATGGCAGCCGCGGTATCGTCTCGATTTCCGAACGTCGTCGTCGCGTAGATGTCGAGCCCAGACAGGTGGATCTGATTGCCGCCGGTGATGTAGTTGTTGTGAATTGTCGTCGCTTTGTACTGCTCCTGCGATTCGAGAGACCGATGCCAACTCAACCGAACGATAATCGCGGCCCAGCTTGCCCCCGATCCTAGCGCGTTGGCCTCGAAGATCGAGTTGTGCGACACGCTAACGTTGTACCCCGTGATCGCGCTGGGCGCGTTGCGAGACGCGCCGTACCACAGTCGAATTCCCCCGAGCGACCCTGGCTTGCTGTTGTATTCGCCCTCGATGATGTTGGAACGAATCTCGCTCGCATAAACGAGTCCGATATGGGGGGACGCCCCGTCTCGTGAATCAACGATATAGGCACTGGCCAGTTCGATCCCGCTGCTTCTCAGCTGGACGTTGTTCTCAACAGTGGAGTCAAACGTCGCTCCGTACCACGCGATGACGCCACCCTTATTCTGGTCGTTGGCGTCCCCGCAAGACACGTTGTCGACCTCGTTGGCGACGGAATACATGCTCCAGTATCCGCGGGTGACAATGACTTTGCTATCCCCTATCACGGGTATCACATCCCACGCGGGAGTCACTTCCATGCTTGGGTTTGGTCCTTCATCATTGGGCGTGTAACTCACAATGCGGCGTGCTTGCCCAAGTCCTTCACCCTCGACGACCACGACCCAGTGATCGTTATAGTCGTCGTCGGTAAGCCAGGGGGTGCCCACCCGTACGTACGTTGGGCCAGCGGCCGTAACCTCGGCCATCCGTGTGAACCCGCGCACGTCTTTGTTCCCGTCAAACGAGAGAAACTCTCCATCGCCACCCTTTTCGCTTGTGCACGAGGCGGTGTTCTCCGACACAAGCAACATTTCGTGGGCGCCTGCCATGTGCCAGAAATAGGCAGCTCGCCATCCTCCGTAGACCCGCCCGTTGCTATCGTTGCGGCTAAAGTCCATGCGCCGGCTGGCGCCCATTGATGTGGCCAAGGTCCCCTGTGAGGGCTGGTCGTCGGGATCATAGGCCCCGGGTTCAAAATAGTTGTCCGCGATCACAACATCGCTGAGAGTGAACATCGCCCGCGGGTTCTCGGTTCCATGCAAATACAATGCGGTGTGATAGGCGCGGAACTCGTTGTCCGTGATGAACAGGTCCTTGACTGGCAAACCACCGTCGCCAAAGGCGCTGAACATGTCCGTGAACTTGTTGTCGTGGACCACGATCATCTCGATCGATTCGGCCATGTTCTCCGCAACGCGGTCCGCATCGTGGCCCAGCCGGAAGAAATCAGCGTTGAGGAGAGGTTCGCCCGACTCCCCCACAACCTCGTGAAAATGGAGGTTGGAGACCTCAGTGTGGCCTTGCAACGTGAATACCGTTCGCGGCTCCCAGCTTTGGTCTCTGGCCAGGAGCGTGTTGTCCGCGGACTCCCCCTCAAGATGGACACGTTGGGGCACGACCAACCCAAAAATTTCCGCGATGTCGACGTCCATCAGATCCCACTGGCCGGGCTTGAACCACACGACTCCGCCCTTACTCAAGGGGTTGGCCACAGCGAATGCCGCGGCATCAGCGATGGCTTCGCGAATGCACTCGGTGTCGCTCTCCTGATCGTCAGGCTGGCACGCTCGGGTTGCCGTGCTGTAGTCCGAAACCCGAAAATACACCGGAGGTTTCGTGTCATCGACAACGCGTAACGTGTTCTCAGGCACGGCATGCCAGTTGAACCAATCCACTGAAATCTCAATCTCGTACTCCCCAACCGCCAAATTAGCGGGTAGGGAGGCGTCCACGACATAGTGTTCGAGGTCCTGGTCTGGGGCGTCGGCCCACAACAGGTAGCTCGTGGTAGGCCCGGTCAAACGAACGAGAGCAGGGCGTGTCCAGTAGCGCCGCGACGTTCGTTCCAAGTTTCGGCCAACAACCCGCAGCTTGCGGTCCATCGAGCCGATCGAAAGCGTCTTGTAGGCGACGCCCGGGCTACTCCACAGAGGCCGCGGATCGTTGATCAGAATCGGTTCACTGTAGGTGCCGTCCGGCGCTAGCACCCACAGCGCGTAGGTCTGATGCTCACGCATCACCGTTGGCAAGCGCACCACCATGGAGTCTGGTGCGTTGTTGAAGGAGTCCTCGCCGCTCCCAGGCTGAACCACCTCGAGCATGCCCATATTTGCAGTGTTACTCGTCGGAATCGGGACTACCGCGGGCGCGACATCGTTGGACACGGCCAGGTAGACAACCTCCGAGCCGTCCTGAAATCCCGCCCCGGGCAAGACCAGGAGATCGCCTGGGTCGGCCCGCACGGGGCTCTGATGATGCTTGGTGTTGAAAACCTTAGGCGCGGCCGTGGCCGAGGAAGCAACGCCGAGGCTTCCCCCCGCAATCCCCAGAGCCAATGAAAGGAAGACAGGGGGCGTGCCAAAGCCCCCGTGATTGATCGCAGATTTCGAATCGTGTTCATGCGGACCTCGCAAGCCGCCCAGCTAGAGTCCGGGGCAGACGTATGTGACAATATTTTTATGGCCGGAGACGGCGCCCGCGTGCTGCGAGCGCCCAGCCGCGGCGTGTTCGAAGCCGAGGACAGCGGACTCAGGCTCGCCCCGCCGCTTGACCGACTAGGCTAAGCTGGATACGAAGGTTGCAATGGACGAGCCCGAGCTTCCCGTACGCCCGGAACCGCTGGTCCGTCCCGCCACCAAGGAAGAGAGCGACGCGCTTGGCCTAACTCGTCGAGGGTTTTCGATCGGCGCAGCCGGAATCACCTCGACGGCCGCCTAGCTCAGCTGCCGCAAGTCCTTTCCGCCCCAGGCGCCCAAAGGTGAGCGGCGGCGGGAGGTCCGGCGACAGAACGCGGCGAAGCGACGGGCCGCCCGCAGGGGCGAGGAGGAGCCCGCGCGAACGTACACGCGCAAGCAAGGGGCCCGAACGTTCACGGTGAGGGCCAAGGTCCTGCCCGGCCAGTACAGATCCCTTCGCGCGCTGCTTGATGACCCGACGCACAACCCGTTTCAAACCAGCGCGGCGGGGATCCACTACGCCCGCTTGTTCACGACGGACGAGCACACGTTGTATTTCATGGTGATCTACGACGACTACATGGCTGCGTTCGACTTTCTCAGCGCGAACGCCGACGGTGTCGATCGAGTTTTTGGGCACTGCCAGGGTTACCCGGCGGCGGGTGCCAAGGACAAGCCGGCCCTCATCGCCTACGTCGAGGCCAACTTTCTAGATATCCAGCTGTACTACCGCGCCTACAACGCCGCGCAGGCGGCGATTCGGGACAACCTGACGCTGCGTGATGAGTTTCTAAAATTCCTCAAGGATACCACTGGGGTCTCTGAAGCGGCGCTGCGAGAACGCTACGCCGAGTTCTTGCAGAGTCCGCACATGCGCAACTACGACCGCATTCGCAGCAACGACGTGAGCGATGAGGACCTCACGTCGAGCCGCGATATCACGCTGGCTCCGGTGGGGCCGGATCGTGTCGCACCGTTCACGTTGCTGGCTCGCCTGGAGGACTAGAAGGTCAACAAGGTCAAGCGACTGCTGCGGCTAGGCACGTGGGCGACGATCGACTTGGGTGCCCGACCGCTCAAGAAGCTGTCGACCCTCCACTTCGCTCGCGTGAGCATCGTGAACGGTAACTACATGTTGTTCGCGAGTGTGTACGACGGGGACTTCATGCAGTACGTGGAGGACTTCGGGACCAGGATCGCCAAGCAGATCGATACGATTTTTGGGGCCTGCGTGGGCTACCCGAAAGCAGGTGCCGCCGACGTGTTCCAGTTCAAGGACTTCCTCGCGGCCCGCCAAGTACCAACAAACGCGTTTGGTGGCAGTTACCTCGATCGGAGCCTGCTGCAGATCCAAGCGAGTTTGCGGCTGACCAAGTGCTTGGGGGGCTTTACGCGGCGCGTGGGCGCGCAGCATCGGCGGCTCGTCCCCAAGCTCGACAAGTTCCTGCATCGGCATCAGGACCTGCTCACCTGAGCCGCGAAAGACCGACTATGCTCGAGCTCAGTCAGATCCAAAGCAACATCCTGCGGGAGTATCGGCACGGCACGGCCCCCGCGTTTGTCCACTTCATTTTCTTGCGGTTCGGCGAAGCGAAGGAGGCGCGTGACCTCATCAAGGCGCTGTACCCAATGGTCACGAGCTGCGCTCGCCTCGATGGGGGCGTACCCAGCGTTCTCAATATCGGGCTGGCCTACCCAGCGGTTGAGTTGTTCGGATTCGGTGGCGATGCCCGCGCTCTCAATGAGCGCGATGATGAGGCCACCGGTACGATCGAAGCCTTCAAGTGTGGGATGCGGGTCCGGGCGGCCGAAATTCTGGGCGACGACGACGATAGCGACCCCAGCAACTGGGAGGCGCCGTACCGTCAGGGGCGCCTGCACGCGGTGCTGTGTCTCAACGCGCACACCCGCGAGAAGCTGGACGCAAGTCTGAAGCTGGTCGGTGATGCGATCGCGAGCTTCCCGTCGGTACAGCGGGTTCACGACGAGGCCGCGGCGGACTTCGGTGGCGACTTGTCGGGGACGGAGCACTTTGGCTTTGCCGATGGCATCGCGCAGCCGTCGGTACTCGACTCGGGTGAGCCCAACTATGCGGGGGCGGGCACCCCGGGCAAACGTCGCGGATGGGCGCCGGTCAAGACCGGCGAGTTCGTGTTGGGGCACTTGGACGAGTCGGGCCAGGTTCAGTTTCGGTCCGAGTTCTTCAAGGACGGCAGCTTCATGGTCTTTCGTAAGCTGCAGCAGCATGTCGGACGATTCCGGGACTATGTGAACGCAACGGCCGAGCGCAGCGGCACGGATTCGGAGCTTGTCGGCGCCAAGATGGTGGGGCGCTGGAAGAGTGGGGCGCCGCTGATGTTGGCGCCCAACAAGGACGACCCAGCCTTGGCAGCCGACGCCAAGCGCAACAACGACTTTCGGTACAAAGACGACAAAGAAGGGAAACGCTGTCCTATCGGCGCGCATATTCGGCGCAACAATCCTCGCGAGGACCCAACGGGGCCGGGAACGATCCAGACGAGCAAGCACCGGATCATTCGGCGGTCGACACCGTACGGCACACGGCTACCGGAGGGCGCTTCCGACGATGGCCAGGACCGAGGCGTTCTGTTCGTCGTGATCAATGCAGACATCGCGCGTCAGTTCGAGTTCGTGCAGCAGAACTGGGTCAACAGTGTGCTGTCGTCCACCGTGCTCACGTTGCCCGAAGATCGTGACCCCTTGATCGGCCATCAGCGCAATCCGGACAAGGCAGGCAAGTTCCTTATGCCGACGGCCAAGCGCAACAAGCCTCCGGTGATCGCGTGGTCGCTGCCTCGATTTGTGACGACACGCGGTGGGGAGTACTTCTTGCTGCCGAGCCTCGACACGCTTTTTCACATCGGCCAAGGCACGCGGCCACCGAGCGATCAAGAGGCGTGCGAGTCCCCAGCGGAGCAGCACGACGCGCCGAGCCCTGACGGCGAGGTTGAGGCGACGGTTCCTTCGGACCCGGATCCCGCGGCCGGTCCAGGTGACGGTGTCGTTGAACCGGACCCTCCGGCGGAGCCCGAACTTGTCGAGCCCCCCGCCGAGCCGAGCGGTCCAGCTGACGACGATATGTCGCGATGAGGACGAGACACTCACTGCCTCGGTCGCGCTGCTTTGCGAGGGCTTGGTGTCTTGAGCCTAACCGCCGCCATTCGCAGGTGGGATTCGCATGAGGATCTTAGTCACCGGAAGTTCAGGCCATTTGGGCGAGGGGCTGGTGCGTACGCTGTCCGGGCAGGGGCACGACGTCGTTGGTGTCGACGTCTTGCCCAGCGTGCACACCGACTACGTCGGCTCGATCGTCGATCCCACTCTTGTTCGCCGATGTGTGGAGGACGTGGATGCTGTCTTGCATACCGCGACCCTGCACAAACCCCACGTCGCAACCCACACGAAACAGGAGTTCGTCGACACCAACATCACTGGCACGCTGAACCTTCTTGAAGAGGCATCCCGCGTCGGGGTCAAACGGTTTGTGTTCACTCGGGCGGCGGGTGCCTGGATTTAGTGGCATCTACGCAGCAAGGGACTACCGAATGTTCGCCACGCTGGACCGCGTCTACGACAACGCCCAAGCGCGCGCGCAGTTGCGCTGGGAACCGGAGTTTGACTTTGCCCGCGTGCTCTCGCAGCTGGCGGAGCACCAGCCGATTGGCAGCGCCTTGGCCCGCGAGGTCGGGGTCAAGCGGTACCACGCTCAGGCGTTCGAAGACGGACCTTACCCCACCGAGTAGTCAAACCGTCTCATCGCCGACGACCCAACAGCTGCTACCCCGGGTGCCCGACGGTATCGACCAACCGTTGCCCGTGCGGATTGTCGATCATCATTAGCCACTCCCCATCGGTCTGCCGTTTTAGTACCGCAACCGACAGTCCGCGGCCTTGCACCGTCGCCCCATCCGGTCCGGTCGCGGTCATCGTCCACGGCGTCGTATGCACCGCAATGTCTCCGGCGACAATCACCTCGTGATGACCAAACCGAAACGCTGGTTTGCTCATCACAGCCCCGTCAAACGCAGCGCGGATCCCCTCCGACCCGTTCACGGCGGTTCCCGGTTGAAACAACACCGTCGCTTCCGACGCATACGTGGCCATGATCCCATCGACATCCCCCGCCGCGAATGCGTTGCTCATCCGGTCAATCGTCGCGACCACGGCAGCGGACTCGCCTGACTCCTGCACGTCGGGTTGCGCCATGTCCTCGGTCGGATAACCCATGGTGTCCAATAGAAATCCCCCGTTCGGATTGTCGATCACCATCAGCCATCCCCCATCAGCCTGTCGCCGCAGCACGGCCACCGAAAGTCCACGCCCCTCGATCGCAGTCCCATCGGGCGCGGTCCCTTGCATGGCCCACGGCGTGTGGTGCACGGCAATATCCCCTGCCACATAGACCTCGTGCGCGCTGAAGCGAAACTCCGGCTTCATCAGCAAGAACTGCTCAAACCCGGCCCGGACCTCGGCGGTCGTACTTACCGGCTTGCCCGGCTCAAACAGGACCGTCGCTGGGTCCTCGTATGTCGCCATGACGCCGGCCAACTCGCCCCGGTTGAACGCCTTGGTCATCCGTTCGATCGTCTCCAGGACGTGCGCCACATCTGCTTCGGTCTGCGTCGCACCGCTCATCGGTTGCGGCCGAGTCGATGGTTCTTGGGTCGGGTTGTTGCTCGTGGTGCCAGCGTCACAGGAAGCCAGCATTGCGGATACGGCAAGAATGCGTGTCATCAACCATTGGATGCGCTGGGGCGCGGACGTGTGACGAACTATCTCAACCGGATCGACGCAACCGGCGGACTAGTTGCCAACGCGCAGTTCAACGATCTCCGCGACTCTCGCCGCGAGGTCTTTTGGGCACACGAAGCTCGGGGTTGCTCGCTGGGCCGCGAGCGCCCGCAGATCCCCTTCCACCGCACGTGCCTGCACCAGCGCCTCCTCGTACGACGGCCCGTCCCCGCCCGAGAACACCACCAACCCACGCTGCACCCGCTGGGTGGCCACGGCCGCGGGCAGCCGCCGCGGGCAGCGACACGGCGCCTGATCGTTGGCTACCCCACACATCTTGCCCGTGAACGCGACCACCAAGGTGCGCGCCCGTGACAGTCGCTTGCGGAATGCCGCGGGCGCGATCTCTACAACCTCAGCCGCCTCCTGGTGGTCCAGTTCAAGAATGTCTCCGGCTGGGCACCGGGTCGGCGCATTCGTCGCCTGACCTTAGCAGCCGGAGCCAGAGTTACCCGAGATCGTCGCCGTTCCAGGCCACCCGAGGGCGGCTTGGTCCGCGACGAAGGTCTCCGCATCGCATGTGTCCAAGCTCGTGTTGTTGGTGATCGTGATCGCGCCGCCGCTGTCGACGGTCAGGTTGCCATCAAGGGCGGTGAGGTCGGCGTTGTCATCGAGCGTGAGTTCGCCGATCTGCACGGCGGCGGTCGAGATGTGGCTCAGTTGCGAGAGGTCCCCGTCGGTGACTTGCAGTGCACCGCCGACCGAGGACAACGCGGGCATCGCTTCGTCGATCGGGGCCCAGTCGACGCTTTCGAATCGGAGGTCACCGCCGACTTCCGACAGCACATCCAAGCCGTTGTAGCCGGTGTCGATGAAGCCGCCAGTGATCACGAAGTCGCCGCCGACCCGCTCGAGGCCCTCAAAGACTCGACGCAAAGCGTAGCCGGGTTCGATCGTGACGCTCCCGGTCACGTCGGCCAAGACAGGGACGAGGTTTTGGCCGTAGATGTCCCCGGTCGAGCCGAGCAACTGCACGTCGCCGCCGACCACGGTCACAGCGCCGAGTCCGATGGCGTCGTAGTTGACGTTGACGATGTTCATCGTCAGGTCGCCATCGATGCTGCTCAGTCCGTCCAGAGCGAAGTCCACGTTGGGATTGACCATGCTGGGGTCGTTCCAGTCCAGGTGGACATCGCCGCCCACGGTCGCCAGCGCATCTGCCTCGATAAGCCGCGCGGCCAATGCTGGCACGCCGCCGCTCCACGCGTAGTCCACCGTGACATTGCCGGTAACCTCAGCGAGTTGCGGAAGATCGACGATCGGAAAGTCCGCGGTTCGGATCTCAAGGTTCCCGTCGATCGTCTCGAGGCACCGATGTTGGGCCAGATCGCCTGGTGTCTCGATGAGCACGTCGGAGGTCGTCACGAGCCCCGCCGCGCATGCGCAAGTCGAACGGAACGGGGCATGGATTTCGATGACCGGACTGTTGCCGGACTTGCAGGTACCGAGTGCCTCCGCGAGATTGGCACCGCCGGACATCTCGTTGTTGATGCAGGCCACCGGAGGCACACCGCCCGTGATCGACGGGTGGTCGAAGGTGATGAGATTGAGGCCGGTCCCCGTCCGCGCCCGCACGTAGGTGTGAAATCCGGCGGTGGTCACGTCCCAAGTTGCGATCGCCTCGGTTGCCGACCACGCGTAAAGATCGATGCCCCCGAACGTAATCGGAGTTGTGTTGGTGACGGTCGAGGCTTGTGTCGTCCAGGGGCCCGCCCGGTCCTCAGCGATCTGGATGAGGACGGTCTGCCCCGGTCCGAGGGTGAACCCTTGAAAGGTGAACGCCTCGTCAACGCCACACGCGAACTGCTGATTGTTCGGCGTCGTGAGGCATCCTGCGCTCGGCAGGGCGGCGACACTGAGCAGCGTCAGGGTCGCAAAGCGGCAGAGGGTGGGGCGGAGGCGAGTCGGAGAGCGTTGATCGGGCACGTGCACCCGGTTAGAGCCCGACGGAATGAAAACGGATCACCTAATCACACAACGCCTCGCCGTCGGCTTCCACCCAGCTGGGGTGCGGGCAGCACTCGGGTGCGTCGGTGCACCATGTGCAGTCCGCGGCCGAAGGGTGCAGCAGGTGGACCTCGCCGGACTCGAGCGGCCCCTGCACGACCCATGCGTCCCGTGCGGTGTCGAACACGAGCGACGTCTCGCAGTCAGGGGGGTCGGACAACCCCGCAAGAAATCCACAGTTCAGCGTGTCATCGCTGGCGTGATCCCATAACAAATCGAGCATGCCCGCGTTGTCGCCTTCGAGGCTCCAGCAGCCGTAGACTAGCGTCCCGCCTTGCACGGCGTCTTTTCCCTGGAAATGACGCGTGAAGATGCCATCCACCCCGAAGTTGTAGATGGAGGCCGAGCTCAGGTCGCAGATTCTGTTGTTGCTGACGTAGGCCCAACTTGCGTTGACGAGCCTTTGGGCGGCAGGTGTCGCGAGGTCTCCTGGGGACGGGCAACTGAAGTCCGCTGGTGGGGCCGTCGAACCCTCAGGATCGATGCAGGTCAGGCCTTGAGCCTCGTACCCAGGGTCGCAGTCGCAGTCAAAGAGCTCGCCCGACGGTACGCATGTGCCGTGGTCGCCACACTCAAGCGGGCAGGGGGCGTCGGTTTCTCCAGTGCCCGCTGTGCCTCCCGTTTGCTGCCCCGTATCGCCTGAGTCTCCCGCGTCCGACGGGCTGTCAGAATCCGGACAACCAGAGCATGCGAGTAGGAAAACGCTCCAGGTTAATCTTCGTCGCTGTCTCATCCTGGCCGGTAGTGCTCGTATCATGCCCCTCGATCATCGGGGCTGTGACCTGCATCCGTTGCATTTTGCAGCACGTGGTGCGGCTCGGGTGTATTGCCGCGGATTCGCCAACGATTCGACACGCGGCTCCGCAGGCGTCACGCGGCTTGCGAGCGCGCCTTGTCCGGGTGCACGACGCCGCTCTCAGCATAGACCTTCAGGTCCTCCAGGATCGACAGTACGGCAGAGCTGATCTTGCGGCGGAGAAGGGGGAACAGCAGGCCGCCGGGGAATGTGCTGATCTCCATCGTCTGGGAGACCTCGAAGCGAGACCGCGTCGCGTCGAGGGCGATCACCTGTGAGCGGAACTCGCTGCGCCTGACAAAGAAGGGCAGGCCCTTTTCGATGGTGAGGGTGATGCCGCGGGTCTCTGGGTCGAAGCGCTGAAGCGTCTCGACGACCTCGCCAAAACCGGCGACGGTGCAGATTCGGCCAGACGCGGGAGCGCCCGGAAGTGCGTCACCAGTGGTTGCCCGCGACTGCAGCACATTGCGAGCCCAGCTTCCGATGTCGGCAAAGCCGAGCCCGTTGATCTCCCAGACCCGTTGGGCCGGGGCGTTGATGACGATGCTGTCCGATTGCTGGATTGTGAGACTCATGGCGCTCTTCCCGGGGTTCGTCGACAGCGTAGAACCGGCGAAAACATGTTCAAGGACATGTTCTGAGCGCTCTCGGACAGTATGTTCTTGAACATATTGAGCCACGGGGTACGCCAGTATGGCCCTGGACCGTCGATGCCCTACGCAAAAGATCACAAGAGCAAGACCCGCGCCCGGATCCTCGCCAGCGCCCATCGCCAGTTTGCCGAGCATGGCTACGACGCCGCCTCGATCGACGACATCATGAAGGGCGCTGAGTTGACCCGTGGGGGGTTCTACGCGCACTTTCGCAACAAGGAGCAGCTCTTCCTCGAGACGATCCTTGGGGGCGTGGTCGCCGATGGCACGGCGCCGTGGGCTTCGGCCCGTGATGCCGGTGTCTCGGAGATCGAAGCAATGCTTCGCAGCTATCTCTCGGATGCACACATCCACGAGCCGGCTCACCGGTGCCCGCTCATCACGTTCCCGAGCGAGGTGGCACGCGGGACACAAGACCTTCGCCACGCCTACCAGCGAGTCTCACTGTCGATAGCAGACGCACTGCGATCCAGCATGGACGGCGAGGACAACCGGGCGCGCTCGCTTGCCGTATTGTCGATCATCGTCGGTGCCTCGGTGCTGGCACGCGCTGTCAGCGACGAGGGGCTCTCCCGTGAGATTCGCGCGGCATCGCTCGAGTACGCGTTGGCACCGACGGGTTGAGCGGCTCGTCGGCTGCTCTCGCGACTTGCTAGAACGGGTAGCCCGGGATCGGCATCTGCACGGTGTAGACCGAGTTGGACCCGGTCGGATCGCCGGCCGTCAGGTAGAGCGTTTGTCCGTCGTCCCCACCAAAAGCGGCGTTGGTCAGCGATCCTGCGACCGTGATCCGGCCCAACTCTGTGCCGGTCGGGTCCAGCACGCGAACTTGCCCTTCGCCATGGACGGTCACGTAGAGGTTGCCCGCGCAATCCATCGCCATGCCATCGAGGCCGGCCACTCCGGGTCCGAACCCCTGCGAGACTCCGGGAACCGATCCGTCGGGCTCGACGGTGTAGCGGACCACACCGTCGATGGAACTGACGTACAGCGTCGCGCCGTCCGGCGAGAGCGAGATGCCGTTGGGCATGTTGATCGTGCCGTCCACCAGCGTCACGGTGCCGTCCGTCTCGACGCGGTACACCCCGGTCACGGGCTGCGGCGATGGGCTCGGGGCCTGCCAGGTTGGGTCGGTGAAATAGATGGTGCCGTCGCCGCGGACGGCGATGTCGTTGGGCGAGTTGAAGCGTGCGCCGTTGTACTGCGCGGCCACGACCGAGCGAGCGCCAGTGTCGGGGTCGTAGCGGGTGAGTGCACCGTCGTCGTGCGTCGCGGCCAGCAGGGAGCCATCGATGTCGACCGCGAGACCATTGCTTCCGGAGTTCGCGAGCGAGGTCTCAAGGCCCTGCCCAGGTACCAAGCGGAGGATCGTCGAGGCGGGTGTTGGGCCGCCCGCAAAATGACTCAGCCGTAGCTCGCCACCGATCCATACCGGGCCCTCGACCAAGCCTCCTGCATACAGATCTGACGATGTTCCCTCAACCACCGTCGCGGAGACATCCCCGTCGGGCAGCGGTGTGTCGGCAAACGGGCCCGCCGGGCAAATTCCACTGGGCGGGGGCTGTCCGGTCGAGTCGCCCGAAGACTCGCCCGTGTCGGCGTCGCCCTCACTGTCGGCCGACCCCGTCGTCGAGCTGTCCCCATCACCGTCGTCCCTCCCGGCCGTGGTGCCACCGCCGTCGTCCGCCGCACTGCTGCCTCCGGAGGTTGTCATCGCCGTTTCGGTGTCGGCGGTGGCGCCATCGGTGTCGTCACCGCTGCACGCAAGTACGAGCCAACATCCCAGAGCCACGATTTGCGGTCGTTCCACCGCGGGAACGTACCATCCGCGGACGGATCAACCGGGCCGATCGTGGCGGTGAGGTCACCCCGCCGCGGACACGGTCGAGGTTTGCGCACTGTGGCGACGAGCCGACTCCGTCTGCCCTCCGACGATCGCGGGCGCCTCGCGCACCACGTCGTCGTTGCTCACTGCGTCCACCATGAACAAGGCAAAGTCGGTGCGGCGGGTGAGGTTGCTTACCAAAATCGGGTCTCCGACGTGGCGACTCCAAACGGGGAGGCCCTGGCTCTCGCCTTCCTCAAGGTCGCTGCCGCGCACGACGGTCCAGCGCGTCTCGCTCGCGAAGATGCGGCGGCACGCTTCGACCTGATCGTCGAGATCGACCACGCGGGCGAGACGGGCGAGGAATCCCCCGATTTTCACCAGCGCGAGCAACTTCTTGGAGTAGACGTCCTTGCCGTCGAGCGTGATGTGCCAGCCGCACGAAAAGACGAGCCGCGCGCTTGGCTCGGCGAAGTCGAGTACGGCCTGAGCCGTTCCCGAGGCGTAGCCCTTCATGCCCCACGGGACGAGCACGGTCAGGACCCCGTCGCAGCCAGCCACAGCGCGCTTGATGACCTCACGGTCGTCGGTGGCACCGGCCACAATCGTGATTCGATCCGCGAAGTCATCCAGTTTGGTGACGCTCTGCTCGCGGCAGACCCCAACGACCTCGTAGCCGCGGTCCAGCGCGTGTTGGATCATGTAACGGCCTAGTTTTCCCGATGCCCCGACGATGCAGACTTTCATGGGATAGACATAGCCCTGCGGCAATGCATGGGCCATCCACCAATATAGCAGTCGTGGTATGCATTGATGCATGGACTGGCGGAAGTTCGGCTTCGACTGGAATCGGGCGCGGGCGTTCCTCGTGACGGCGGAGGAGGGGTCGTTCTCGGCGGCCGCGCGTGCGCTCGGCCTGGCGCAGCCCACCCTCGGCCGACAGGTCATGGCGCTTGAGGAAGAGGTGGGCGTCACGCTGTTCGAACGCGTCGGCAATCGCCTGCAACTCACCGCCACGGGGACCGAGTTGGTCGAGCAGGTCCGGCAGATGAGCGAGGCCGCTGCGCGCTTTTCCCTTATCGCCGCCGGGCAGTCGCGGGAGATCGACGGACTCGTGCGC
>JAESSZ010000243.1 GCA_016763875.1 Nannocystaceae bacterium | reverse complement strand
CGCCGACGCAGCCCGAGCCCGAGCAGCGCGCACGCAAGACCGCCGATGGGGAGCCCGTGTGTCCCGCCGCCGAGCGAGCACCCGCCGCCATCGCTACTTCCCCCGTCGGCACCACCTCCGGTGCCGTCGCTCCCGTCGCTCCCGTTGGCCGTCGTGCCGCCGTCATCCGCTCCGTCGGCTCCACTACCGTCGTCTGGTCCGTCGGCCGGCCCGCCGTCGTCTGGTCCGCCGTCATCCGGCCCGTCGTCGTCCGTCTCATCCGCGCCGCCGCTGTCCTCGTCACCCGGGATGACATCGAGCAACGTAATGTCGGCGCACGTGTAATAAAGGTCGTCCTCCTGAAAACCGTCGCCGTCGTACATGACCTGGATGACTTGAAGCGTGCAGTTCTCGCACTCTTCAGAGGGTAGGGTCAGCTCGATGGCGAACTGGCTCATGCCTGGCTCGTCGATGATGTTGTCCATCAACACGCCCGGGAAGTTGTCGAAGTCATCGAACCCGTTGATCGTGACGATGTCCTCGTCGTTCTCCGCCCACGCGATGCGGAGGTGGCCCTCATGCGCCACGAACTCGTTGACGACGATCGTGATCGTCTCTCCGGTCTGATACACGTGCGGCTCCGCGGTGCCCGGAGGGTTGTCGGGGTGGCCGCACGGTGCGTCCTTGATCATATCGGGTCCGTACCGAGAGTCGGGGACCACGATCTCAATATGGGCGGCGGCCGCGTTTGACCACGCGATCGTGGCTGCAAACGTTGCCGTACCCAAACAACCCCAAACTGATCTCATCGTATGCATCGCCGGTAACCTTGCGGCGATCGTACCGCGAGGTCCGCTGCGTGACGGCTGAACAAAGCGAACTCTCGCCGAGTTTCGTGGGGCGGAACGCCGCCGCAACGTCTGGTCCGTGTCCAAACCGTAGTCGCACGACCTCGGTTGGGGCGCGAGGCACCCGGCTGCTAGGCCGCGGACGCGGCGAGCTCAGGCGAGAGCTCGATAGTCTCGCCGAGGGCGCGACGAAGTTTGCGGCGGGCATGGAACAAGCGGCTCATGACCGTACCCTTAGGACATTCGATGCCTTCGGCGATCTGCTCGTAGGTCATCCCCTGTAGCTCGCGCATCACGATGACGGTGCGGTGCTGTTCCGATAGGCCCCGGATGCCAGCGTCGAGCGCGGAGCGCAGCAGGTTCGCTTCGAAGGCGGCGTTGGGCTCGAACGCCGATGTCGGGGGCGCCGATGAGCGCCGCTCGGTTGCTTCGTCGAGCGGCTGCTCGTGCGAGCGGTACTTTTTGCGGCGGCGATCGATGCACACATTGACGACGATTCGGTAGAGCCACGAGAAGGTCGTGGACCGTCCCTCGAAACGCTCCGCCGAGCGCATCACCTTGACGAAAGCGTCATGGACCGCGTCCAAGGCCTCGTCCTGGTCTTTCAAGATCGACCACGCCAGCGCGTACACCTGGCGGTGGTAGCGCTTGTAGAGTGCTTCGACGTTGAGCTCGTTCGTCTCCGAATTCCCGACCATGCCCTACACATACTCAAGTTCTATGCCCCGACCTCCCGCTGAAATTATTGAGCTTTATGGTTGCCCAACTTGGGATCTCGGTGCCCAAAAGGGATCGATGTTGCTCAACTCGGGCAAGTTGCCTTGTTCATCTTGGGGAGCCGCCGTGGCGCTATCGTCCCGCGGGATCGATGAAAGCGCTCGTGCATGACGAAGGTTTGGCCCTCGTGGAACTCGCCCCGCCAACCTGCGAGGCCGGCGAGGCTCTGATCGCGGTGCGGCTTGCGGGGGTGTGCGCGACAGATCTTGAGGTGCTGCGAGGCTACCGGGACTACCGCGGCGTGATGGGCCACGAGATGGTCGGCGAGGTTGTCGAGTGTCCCGACGATCCTACCTGGGTAGGACGACGAGTCGCGCCAGAGATCAACGTGACATGCGGGCATTGCCACGCGTGCAGGCATGGGTGCGCCAACATGTGCGAGCGTCGCTCAGTGATGGGCATCTTCGGCCGCCCTGGGTGCTTTGCCGAGCTTGTGGCGCTTCCGATAGCGAACCTCCATGTCGTCCCCGACAGCGTCGACGATCTCGCTGCCGTCTTCGTTGAACCGCTCGCCGCGGCGTACAGGATCTCGACGCAGATCGACGTCGCTGGCCTGCAGTCGGTCGCAGTCCTCGGCGACGGTAAGCTCGGCTTACTCATTGCGATGGCGATGGCAGAGCGGGGTGCTCCGGTAGTCTTGTATGGCCGGCATGAACGCAAGCTGCTGCTGGCCGAGGGGGCCGGTATTGCGACCCGCCGATCCGAGCGTGGCAAACCGCGGTCGTGCGACCTCGTAGTGGAAGCAACCGGTTCGGCCTCGGGGCTCAAGGACGCGCTTGAGCTTGTTCGCCCCCGAGGTACCCTGGTTCTCAAGAGTACCTTTCAAGGCGCCGTGAATCTGAACACCAACCGGATCGTGGTCGACGAGATTACCGTCCTTGGCTCCCGTTGCGGCCCCTTCGACGTGGCCCTGGATGCACTCGCCCGGGCGGCAGTGGATCCTCGGCCGCTGATTGACGCCACGTACCCGTTGGCGGATGGGGTCGCCGCAATCGAGCACGCCCGCAGCAAGGGGACTCTCAAAGTCCTCCTCGACATGCGGGCGCTGTAGCTGCGACTCGATGTCGCTAGATGCCCTCCTCCAGAAGATCGAGCAGACCGCCTTGTTTGGCGGGCGCGGCGGCCCAAGCGATCGAAAGCTCCTGGTCACTCCCAAACACGGTAGGCAGGGGGGCGCTGTATTCCAGACCCTCGCATGTCCCTTCCTGGAAGACCGGGGCGTTGTCGGCCCAGCTCGCGCACTGACGCGACGCGTTGGTCTCGCTGCCTTTGACCTCGGCCGAGTGGGTCTTCGGTGACGCAAACAGCGACGTATCGCGCGCGAAGTACTGCTGGTAAGCGCTCGCAGCGCGGCCCTCTGCGTCACTGTGCAGGACTGTGCGTGTACCGGATTCGAAACCGTCCTGGCGATGGACCGATATCAGCGCTGCTTCGACGCCCTCGCCGTCGGTGGCGAAGGACCCAGCGTAGATGAATGGTCCGACTTCAGCGATGAGTTCGATCTCGGTCTCGTTGCGCAGCGGCGTCGACCACCACGCTTTCACGTGGTAGGGCCCGCTGCGAGATTCGAACTCGAACTCACCGTAGGACACCGGGAAGTCGCAGGAAAAGTCCACGCTGGCACGTAGGGCGCTGGTCTTGGTGGAAACCTCGATGTGGTGCTCAAGCAGTTTACCCGGGTTGGTGAAACGGTCCGGGATTAGCCGTGTGCCTTGGGACGTGTCCAACGTCGCGCGCTTGAGGCTATAGGATTCGTCCGCTCTGACGTCGCGGCATTCCGCGATGCCAGCTTCGCTGAACACGGCGTTCACGCCCGCCAGTTGGCCTCTGACTGCGGCCCACACGCCGAGTCGGACGGCGTCGTGTTCGCCCTCTGTGTGACTGCGGTGGGTCGTCTCGTCCGGGTACCCGGCAATATCGAAGTACGCGGCGCGCAGACGGTCGCGTCCCTCAAGCGGGATCGAGGCGGTGCCTGTGGGCAGGCAGTCGTCTCCTCCGCACCGAAGTCTGGCAATGGGAATGACGTCTCTGCCGTGGCCTGGAGCGAACAGCTCGCTCGAGCTGGCTGGGCTGGACTCGTTCGCGAAGTGCGAGGCGGCACCATCGAACACGGGCTCAGCGTCGCACGCAGGTAGGAGTCCCAGGGAGAGGAGGGCAGTAACGGTGGTCAGCCTTGACATGCGCCTTCGGTATCGGCGGTTGGGCGACCGTGCTTTAGCGCGAGTTTGCGCGACGCGTCGATCAGGTTCTAGGGGGCGTTCCACGGCCCCGTAGGTACTTACGACCGGCGTGCCAGATGAACGTGGCGTTCGTCACGAGATAGCGTTTCCACAGCCGCTGCGGTTCTTGGGCCAACCGAAACGCCCATTCCATGCCCGCACGCTGCACGATCTCCGGGGCTCGAGAGACCACCCCAGCGAGCACATCAAAGCTGCCGCCGACACCCACGCAAAGCGGAATGCCCATTGCCTCGAACTGCTCGTCGACGAAGTGTTCTTGCCGGGGAACGCCCATCCCCACCAGCAGCACCTCGACGTTGGCGGCCTTAATGTCAGCGGCACGTTGCTTGGCACCGTCGGCGTCGAAAAATCCATCGCCGACGTAAACGAGTTTTGCGTCGGGGTGACGTGTGCGGATCCGAGAAGCAAGCTCTTCGATGACTTCAGCCTTGGCGCCCAGCACCCCGATGCGAAGTCCGGTTTGCTCCGACTGTTTTGCCAGCGCGAACACGAGATCGACGCCCGCGACACGTTCGGGCAGCGGTTGAGGGAGCATCACTTTCGAGCACCACATCAGAGGTTGCCCGTCGGCGACAACGATCGAGGCGCGAGAGATGAAGCTCTCAAGCCAGGGGTCGTTGCGCATCATCATGAGAATGGCGACGTTGACGGTACACAGCCAGCCTTGGCGACCGGCGCGCACGTGGTCCTCGATACGCTCGATGGTGTCTTGCAGACTCAGCGGGTCGAACTCAGCACCAAACAGATTCACTCGCGCAGTCACATCCACCTCCGCGTTAGCAGTAGCGCGTCCAGGAAGAACTTCGCCGCCCAGTTGGGGTACGTGAACCGGGAGTACTTACCCCAAATAGGATGCGAGCCTTTGATAGCGCCGCGGATATCGTCGTCGTTGCTCGCGATGTCCTGGGCTGACATGACGTACTGGCACGCTTGCACGGCCGCGTGCCGATAGCGTTGCTCGCCCGTAGCCTCGAACAGTTTGGCCCAAACGATCGCGATCTGAGCGTTCCCGGTCAAGCAGCAGTACCGAGCCGCAGGGCGCCCGTCGACGGCGATCTGTCCCGGGATAAAGCCGTCGCGCCCCATCCTAGAGACCATCGCGTCTGCCCCCGTGATCGCAGCGTTGCGCCACGCCTCATCGGCGATGATCTGGCTGGCTTCCCATAACCCGCGGATCGCGTAGGCGATGGTGTGCGTGAAAGGAGCCACGTCGGGAGAAAATGCGCAGTTGTCGAACCAGCCGTGGGAGTTCTGCTGAGAGACCGCCCAGTCGAGGTTTGCGCGAGCGACCCGCTCGTACTCCGGGTTCTTTGTCAGAGCCCAAAGCTCAAGCAAGGCCCAAGCGACCCGCGAGTTGTAGACATGGGGCACGTTCAAGTGCGTGTTGCGAGTCCAGCGACCCTCCGCGTCGGCAACGTCAACGAGCCAGTCGCCCGCGCGGCGAGCCGCGGCGAGCAGTTTGCTGTCGCTAGTTTCTACGTGTCCCCGGACCAGTCCGAAGAGGTCCTGCCCGGTGTCGAACACAATGCCTTTTCCCCCCGCGTAGTGTGGGTTCGAAAACGAGCCGTCAGCGTTCTGTACCGTGGTGAGCCAATGCGCCATCCGTGTGGCGCGCTCTCGATAGTCCGAATTTTCGGTGGCCTCGGCGTAGTTGTAGAACGTGCAGACGATGTATCCGGTTGTTTCTATGTAGGAATCGCGCCAGCCGCCACGCACCGAGTAGCCGTAGCTCACGCCATCGTCGGCGGTCGCGTCATGCGCGCGACACAACCACCCCATCGTCTCATCGATATGCCGTTGCGGCGGGTGCTGACGCTTCGGGGGTCGCCAAGCGTCTCCGAAGGTCGTTCGGATGAACGGAAGTAGGGACAGTGACACGGGGCTCACGATCGCCAAGTTGCCCGGAAGCATAGCCCTGAACTCGGGGGTCCGGGGACGGGCCGGTTGGGTTGATCTCACGATGGCCGCCCGTCTATATCTGCGGGCTGCCTGTGACGGAGCCAAGCGAAAAACGACTCAAGCACTACGGAACCGCCGGGATCGCGCGGCTTGCCCAGCAAGTCATCGGGGTCCGCCGGGAACGTGGGGGAATCCCGGCGAGCGTCGACGTCAAGCACGAGCGGCTTGTTCGCGATCGGCAACGGATGGAAGAGGGCCTTGCGGACCCACTGCGAGGGCGGCGGATGCTGGTCATCGGCCCCGGGCAGTTGCTCCGTGAAGCGCGTTACTTCGCGGTCGACAATCATGTCACATGCATGGACCTCGACGTGATCCCCCGAGGGGTGGATCCGGTGGCGTACGTCAGGATGTTGCAGAACAACGGGGCGGGGCGGGTCTTGAAAACTCTTGGGCGCAAGCTCATCGGCAACGACCGCATCGAGGCTCGCGAATGGAAACGCGCACTGGGTTTGAGCTACCTGCCCTCGCCTGAGTGCGTCGTTGGCGATATCTGCGACGGGGCGCCCGACGCTGGGACCTGGGATGCGGTCACCAGCTGGGCCGTCTTCCAACACATTCCCGACGTCAAACTGGCGCTGCAGAAATGTGTCGAGGCGTTACGACCCGGTGGCGTGCTGTACCACGGCATCCAACTGTGGACCTGCAACACGGGCCATCACGACATCCGTGCGTACATTGGCCTGGAGCACGCGTTGCCACTGTGGGCGCACCTTCGGCCGGGCAAGGAAGAACTCGTTGAGTCCAGCGCCTGGCTCAACCGGCTGCGGCTCCGAGACTGGCGCGCGGCCTTCGAGGAGGTCTGCCCCGGTTACGTAGAATTCCAGGACCGCTGGGGTGAGGAGGACTACCGCAAGAAGATGACGCCCGAGCTTCGCAAGACCCTCGCGGACTACGACGACGAAGAGTTGTACACGGTCGACGTGTTTTACCGGTGGACCAAGCCGCTGTAGGCGCGAGCAGCCTGGGGTGAAGCACCTGAGCGGCGGCGGTTTGCTTCAGAGAAATCGGACCGTCGTCCCGCGAATAATGTTGGAGGCTCGCCGGTTGTGAGCACGATGCACCGCGACTGCAGGCCATGGTGGCGCTGGGACTGGGGAGCTCGCCCGTGCTCGTACCGAAGCTCCCGGGCCATCGATGGCCATTGTGGGGCCGATCTCCGTGTTCGACCCATGCTCTCGCGTCGAACGCAGCCGCGGGCATGGCGGGGCCGAAACCCGTGGTCCGGAGGTGGCCTTCGCGGCGCGGCGGTGGGACTCACCGACCCAAGGCCGTGTTCCTCTCGGCCGCTGCCGGTCACCTCCTGGCTTGGTCTGTAGACGGCCGACATCAGGGACTGAACGGACTTACGGTTGTGGCGCTCGTAGCGCTACTTGCGGTGGTGCTCGCAGGGCGGACCTGGCTCGGCCTGACCGGGTTGGCGGAACTCGACCCGCTGACGCTGATCGGATCGAGTGCCGTGGCGCTGCTCGGGCTGACGTTCGCGGTCTCGGGTGCTCCGGAGAGCGCCGAGCGCTGACCCTCGCGTCGCGGTCGGTTGCCCGCGACATCGGAGCAGGGGGCAGGGTCGCTACCAGGGCAGTTGCTCGCCGTTGGCGTGCCAGAAGGTGCCGCTATTGCCCGCATTGAGCCCATCGATCCGCGCCAGGAGTTTTGTGGCTGTCTCGTCGGCTTTCTGCATCGACGGGCTGCTTCCAAATCGGGCCGTCATGTCCGTT
>JAESSZ010000242.1 GCA_016763875.1 Nannocystaceae bacterium | reverse complement strand
CGGCCCGCTGACGCTCGATCTGCCCAGGGAGATCGCCGCGACGATCGTCGATCTGCCGAGCCTCGCACCGCGAACCGCGGCGGCCATTCCGAAAGAGCTGGCTCGGGTTCTGGACGACGCGGGGCTTGCGCGTCCAGCGGCCTTCGCTGTGCGTACCGTCGACCCGGCTTCGATCCAGCCGGTGCTCACGCTGTCGGTCGACTCCGAGCTCGCACCGGGCGCGGAGGGATTCGACAATGCGCGCGCGAAGGTCCGCTTCGACTACGGCCCGGTCTCTGTAGATCTCGACGATCGATACGCCCGCACCTCGGCGTTGATCGCGTGTGTCGTGGACGATCAACTGCACGAGGTCACTCGCGATATCAAGCGTGAAGAGCAGTGGCTGCTGGAATTGCGGGCGCTAGGGTTCGGGCCGAGCAGGAATGTCGTGTTCGGCGAACTATGCCTTCCCTCGGCGGCGGACTGGATCGATCTATGTCACCACGAAATTGATGCGCTGCGGGGGCGCGGTTGGCAAGTCGAACTCGATCCCGAGTTCCCCTTCGAACTACTGATCGGCGAGGACTGGTACGTCGACCTTGAGACCAGTGACACCGAATGGTTCACGCTCGAGCTCGGGGTGGAGATCGACGGCGAGCGGGTCAATCTGCTCCCCGTTGTCGTGGACGCCATCCGCCGCGGAGAGATCGTCCGCGAGCGCATCCGTGTCGAGACGAAGGCCGCGCGGCTCCCCCTCGGCGACGGCCGATGGGTCAGCTTAGACAGTCGGCGGCTAAGCAAGATTCTCGACGTCCTTGTCGAGCTGTTCGATGACCGTCTCGACGACGGTCGGCTGAAGCTCGCGCGAGCCGACAGTAGCCGCCTACTGGCGCTTGTCGGGCTCAAGTGGCATGGCGACAAGGGCTTGCGAAAACTCGCCGAGCAGCTAGCCCAGCGTTCAGCACTGCCGCGCGTGAAGACGCCGCGAGCGCTTCGGGCCCAACTACGTGACTATCAAGCCCGCGGCCTCGACTGGCTTGGATTCCTGCGAGCCCATGATTTTGGTGGGATCTTGGCGGATGACATGGGGCTGGGGAAGACGATTCAAACTCTGGCCCATCTGCTCGTCGAAAAACGGGCTCGCCGGCTCGATCGGCCATGCCTCGTGGTGGCGCCTCGCAGCGTGATCACAAACTGGGCGCGCGAGTGCGAACGTTTTTCTCCCAGCCTCTCGTGCGCGATCTTCCACGGGCCGGCGCGCGGTCGCCTGTTCGAGGCCGAGCTGCCGAACGTCGTCATTACCACCTACGCCCTCTTACAGCGTGACAGCCGGCTGCGAGAGCAGGCCTGGCACGTGGTTATTCTTGATGAGGCGCAGGCGATCAAGAACCCACGCACAAAGCTGGCTGCGGCGGCACGCGAGCTGTCGGCGCGCCAGCGCCTGTGCCTCACAGGAACGCCGATGGAGAACAACCTAGAGGAACTCTGGTCGTTGTTCACCTTCATCGCGCCGGGCTTGCTGGGCAGTGTCGGGGCTTTTTCTCGTCACTATCGACGGCCGATCGAAAAGGGAGGCGACGCGGGAAGAATGGCCGCGCTCTCGGCCCGGATCGCCCCCTTCATGCTCCGCCGCACCAAGGAGCAAGTGTTGACCGAGCTGCCGCCTAAAACCGAAACC
Source organism: Nannocystaceae bacterium (assembly GCA_016763875.1). Classification (GTDB taxonomy): domain Bacteria; phylum Myxococcota_A; class Polyangia; order Nannocystales; family Nannocystaceae; genus JAESSZ01. The sequence goes on along the minus strand of JAESSZ010000242.1, from coordinate 2,646 downwards.
GTAGTCACCGTCTCCTTCGAGCCGCGTCAGCGCGATCTGTACGAGTCGGTTCGCATGACGATGGAGAAGCGCGTGCGCGAGGCACTCGATGCCCGGGGTCTCGCAAAGAGTCACATCATCGTGCTCGATGCGCTGCTCAAGCTTCGGCAAGTCTGCTGCCATCCTGCCCTGGTCAAGAACGATACTGCTCGCCGCAGCAAGGCAGGGAGCGCCAAGACGGAGCGACTGGTCGAGCTGCTGACCGAGCTTGTGGCCCAGGGCCGCCAGACGATCATCTTTAGTCAGTTCACCTCCATGCTCGACATCGTTGGGCACGAAATCGATAATTTGGGGGTCGAACATCGGCGCATCACGGGGAAGACCACCAAACGTCAGCGGATCGTCGACGCGTTTCAGGCCGGCGAGTTCCCCGTGCTGATGATCTCGCTCAAGGCCGGCGGCACGGGCATCAACCTGACTGCGGCCGACACTGTCATCCACTACGACCCGTGGTGGAACCCCGCGGTCGAGGATCAGGCCACGAGTCGCGCCCACCGGATCGGCCAAGACAAACCAGTGACTGTATACCGCCTGGTCTGCGAGGGCACCGTCGAGCAGCGTGTACTCGCCCTCCAAGACAGAAAGCGCGAGCTCAGCAGTGCCATCACGCGCGGCGCAGAGCAGCGTTCGATCGGCGGATTGAAACTCGCACCCGAGGACCTCGACCTGTTGTTTTCACCATTGGACGCTTGATCGGCTCCGTGGGAAACGGCCGAGTCGCAGACAATCGCAGGACCAAGTCCTGATCGCGGGCAACACTCAGCGCGAAATAGGACGTCAAAGCCGGCGGGGCATCGCCCCCCAACGAACTTGTTGTAGCTTCGCCGGACCAAGCAACAGCAGCGACGCGCATCGGCGGCCCGCAATACCGTACGCGTCGGCGAATTGCCTGCGCACGTTCCGCGACCCGCTACCGCTCGCGGATCGCCGCGAGCAGGAACTCGGGGAAGAACTCGTGCAGTACGCCTTCGCCGGGCTCCATCGTGAATGACAGGTCAATAGCGTGGCCACGCAGCCGCTAGATTCGGCGCTCGAGCCTGACGTGACGCAACCGATGCCGCGCCCCAGCGACGCTTCGCAGCTTGGGCGCGACAACCGTGGGAACCACCGACGCGTCCACGTGCAGTCGGCGCGCCGAGATGTGGGCCGAGAATCCCAGTGAACCACCGTCGGCCTCAACCTCCGCGTAGGCAAGCAGTACCGGATTGAGGGTGCTGAGCGCCAGCGGTGCCAGGTAGATGTCCAGGTCGATGTTGGGCACGGACGCGCGCGGCTCGAATGCAACCGCAAACGTCGTCACGCCTGCGCCCATGATGCGACCGGACCCGGACAAGCGTCCCCCGCGAAACCCGGTCGGATGCAGGCCTTCCGCCATCTCGAGCCCCACCATCTCGATGTCACTGACGAAGAAGCGGACCGGCGTCTCGTAGCGATCGTCGCGGTACTCGACGCGGCCCCCATGAACTACCAGATCGCGGGTCTTGAAGGGCAGCGCCGATACCTTGTCGATCCACCGGTCGTCGAACTTAACCTGACTCTCCGACCCCGTCTCGCCCGCGACAAAAACCAGCGTCGGATCCCACAACGTCACGTGCTTGTACGCCTTTGCGTCCCGCTCGATCACGGTGTCATCAAAGACCACGTCAATGCGGGGGACGGAGACGAACGGCACGTCGACCTGATGCGAGTCGTTGACCAGCTCGACGTCCAGCAGCGTCAGCAGACCCATCCCGAAGTCGATCTCGACATCCCCGATTTTCGCTTCGTATCCGTCCAGGGTCCCGAGCCGTCGGGAGTAGCCTCGTTTGATCACGTCCGCGACGAGTTCTTTCCAATCCGTGGAAAGCATGCGGGCAAGACTCAGAGTGCTCCCCGCATCCAGGACCCGATTGATGTCGATCGTCGCATCGGCACCGGCCAACATATGCCCAAAAAGCGCTTCCCCCATGGGATGGTCGGACGCCTCTCCCGGGGTGTACACGACCAGGTCCTCGAAGTGCGGCGTGATTTGGCCCCTGAGATGCGCCGTCGTCCGGAGCAACTCACCGGTGACGCTCAACGTGCCCGACTCGACATCCATCTCCACGATGTCCAGAAAAAGCCGATTGAACGGAGAGAGTTCGAGTTTCTGGACATCGAAACGTATCCGCCACGCCAATCGCGGGTCGGTGCTTGAGATCTGTCCATCGGCCCGAAGCGTCCCGCGCCCGGGGAGCGTCGCGGTCACCGCCAGCCTGGTCCCCATCTGCGAGGACCCGAAACGTGGATTGGCCAGTGTCGCTTCGATGTCGTGAAGCGACAGCTCGGTCGGGCCACGATGGGTCGCCAGTCGCACGGTGACCGCACCACCGGTGATCTCCAAGGTGTCGAACGCGTCCAGCTGGGCCGGACGCTCGCTAGGCTCGTCGTCGTTTGAACGCTCCACCCGAAGGGTGACCTCGGGCCCTCGCACGTAAATATCGGGGCGCGCGTCGTTGCGCACCAACGACGCCAGCGGCCAGTCGACTTCGATCTCGCGGACAACTATCGCCATTGTCGATGTGTCCAGGGCCAGATCGTGCACTGTGATCGCCAGCCGCCGGTAGTGGATCTCAACCCGGCCAAGTT
>JAESSZ010000241.1 GCA_016763875.1 Nannocystaceae bacterium | reverse complement strand
GACGGCGGTCTTGCCGACGCCCGTGTCCGTCCCGACCACGTAGATTCGCATCACCATTGGGGCGCCGATGTTGGGGTCGGGGTGGGGCTCGGGCGAGCGTGTTGGCCCATGGTCTGGAGGGGGAGGCCTTCTTCCGCGAGGACGGTGTGCAAGAGCGTGGCGAGCCGGTCGATCTGCGCGAGCGAGTGCGATGCGCTGACCGTCAGGCGCAGGCGAGCGGTGCCCTGCGGTACGGTCGGCGGTCGAATCGCTTGGACGTGGATCCCTTCGTTTAGCAGGCGGGCGGCGATCCGGAGCGCGGTGCGGTTGTCGCCGACGAGAATCGGGATGATTGGCGATGGGGCGTCCGAGTCGTCGGGGCGAATCCCACGCAGCGCTGCATCGAGGCGACGGACGTTGCGCCACAGGGAAGTGCGTCGGGCATCGCCGCCCTCGCCCGTAAGAAACTCGATGCGAGCGGCGATATCTGCGACCACGGTTGGCGCGACCCCCGTGCTGAAGACGAAGCTTCGTGCGCGATTGCGGATGAGGCGGCAAACGTCGGAGGACGCCGCCACGAATGCGCCCGCGCAGCCGTAGGCTTTACTCAGGGTGCCGACGAGGACGTCGGGTTGTAGGGCGTGGTCGTGAAGGAGCCCCGCGCCTCCGGGGAACAGGCCGAAGGCGTGCGCCTCGTCCACGTAGACCGTGCCGCCCTCGCGCTGATAGGTCGCGAGCGCATGTTTGTCGAGGCGGTCGCCGTCCATCGAGAAGACTGACTCGGTGAACCACCAGTCGAGGGTGTCCCGGCCCGCGGTTGTACTTGCCGGGGTCGCTCGATGATCAAGGACGGTGAGACGGGCCCGAGCGAGACGAAGACCGTCGATAATACTGGCGTGGTTGAGCCGGTCGCTATGAACGCGGTCGGAGGGATCGACGAGCGCCGCGATGACACCAACGTTGAGTTGGAAGCCACTCGGGAACAGGACCGCGTCCTCACTGCGACATACCAATGCGAGCCGGGCTTCGACGTCGCGATGCTCCGACAAGTCGCCAGCGATGAGTCGAGAAGCACCCGCGCCCGTCGCATGGCCGGCGCTGGCGGTTGGCTCGCCGGCCAGACCTAGATAGTCGTTGCTGCAGAAACCGACTACCGGGACGCCCGCCAAGCGGTAGGCCACACCGTGGCGCTGGGAAATGGCGGGCGGTTGCCGGAGTAGATCGTCCGCCTCCAATGCTGCCAGTCGTTTTGCTGCGCGAGTCGTCAGGGCCATCGAACGCCGAGGAGCATAGTCCATGAAGGTTACGTGAATGTTCTTTCTTGCTCCGCGCCTGGGCATGCTGTAAGCTCTCGCGGTGGAGGTCCGACGCGCGCTGGAACAATGGGTGACCACGACCGGCCTCGTGGTCACGGACGCGGCGTGGGCTCGCCTTGAGAGTCTGGTTGAGTTGTGGGCCCGCTACGGAGCGGCGTTCAATCTCGTGGGGGATACGAGCGTCACCGCACTCAACGAGCATGTCCGTGAGGGCTTGATGGCCGTCCGTGTCGCGGAGTTGGCGGCGAGCCGGGTCGGGCCATGGCTGGACATCGGTTCAGGTGCTGGAATTCCAGGTTTGGTGGTCGCGATCGTGCGCGGCAACGTCGCGATGATGGAGCCGCGCAGCCGTCGGGCAGCATTTTTGGAGCTGGCCGTCGGTGCACTGAAAATACCAGACTCGACCGTAATTAGAGCGCGTGTCGACGGTCCGATGTGGCGGGTTCTGCCCGGATCGACCTCCGCTGACCTGGAAATGTCCGAAATCACAGTGCTGAGTGCAAAGGCAGTGATGCCAGTAGAAAAGTGGCTTTCGACCGCCTTTGCACTCGCCCCTGAGGCGCTCGCGATCTGCCACATCTCTCCTGACGTCGCCGAAACGTTGGGACTTTACGGGCCCGCGCGGTTAGATTTTGGAGATCGCTCGGTTGTTGGCGTCTTGGCCGAGCAGATCGCAGGCTGAGTCGCCTGCCAAGGTGGGTCCCCATTTGACCAAGACGTACGTTCCACGTGGAACATGCGGCGTAGTGCGGGGCGTTCGTCCCGGACCCGTGTCGTTGCTGCTGGTTCGAGTGGCCCCGCTTAGGCTGGGTCCCGCCTGAGTTCGGCACACGTTCCACGTGAAACACGTTTCGGGGTGGACTTGCTGTCCGGCAGCCCAGGATGTGTTGGCGCGTTTCGTCTCGTCTGCGCCCGTCGAAAGGAACTCGACCCGCTCGTGGCCAGACCCCCCAGATACTCCCGAGGGAGTGAATGTCGTCCGGCCGCACGGGCCCTGCTCAGGTGCCCCAGCGGGGAAAGTGGCCGGTGGAAGTGTGTTCCACGTGGAACACACTCTCGAAGGCCCGCTACAACCGTGCTCTGGTGGGGTCCCCGCTCTGCATCCGCCATGCCTGATCGAAGGACCATCTGCCTAGTTCGGGACGATGTGCCCCTCCGTTGGCCAACTCTGTCTCCCGCTAACGGCAGACAACCCACCTGTTCCAGACACAATGCACTGGCAATAGCGCCTGCCGCAGCGGCTCCGCGCGCACCTCCGTACCTCCGTGCCTCCGAACGTCCGCACCTCCGTACCTCCGCACCTCCGCACCTCCGCACCTCCGCACTTCCGCACCTCCGCACCGGGGCTGCCTTCATTGGGACATGCTTCGCCTCTCACAGAGTCGGAGACAGCGGCTCCGCCATCAGCAACGGCCGTAGTGTTCCACGTGGAACCTGCCTATCGGTCAGATTAGCGACACGCCTGGCGGTGGCGGTCAATCTCAGGAATCAGCTGATCGGAGGCCTCCTCCGCAGCATCGAGAGCCGCCAGACCCGCCGCAAACTCCCCCCTTCGACACTGGACCCAGCCTAGAGTGTCCAGGAAGTCCGCATTCCCTGGCTCAGCCGCCAATGCACCATCAACCAGTGCCTTGGCTCGATCCAGCCGAGTGTCGGCCTCCGCAAAAGCATATGCGACGGCATTGGCCAGCGCCGCGTCATCGGGTCGGTTGGCCAGCGCCCGCTCCAGTGCAAGGCCGGCCTCGTCGAAGCGCTGTTCCTCAAGGAGTCGATAGCCCACGAACTCATCAAAGCCTCCCCGACCAACCGGCCACCGTCCGGCTCCGACCAACCCGGCACACAGGGCCCCAACACCCAGAACCCCAAGGTGGTCGACCCGACGCGGAAGCCGGGCCCATGCGGCGCCAAGGATGAGTCCGGCGACCAAACCACCAATGTGACCGGCCTGCGCGATCAGGGGAACAAAGAAACCGACTGCGAGCAGGACGGCCAAGCAACCGCCCAGCATGCCGACTGAAATGGGCGCCAGTTGCTCGCGGGTCGATGGCCGCCCGATGACCCGCGCGACAAGCAGCGCACCAGCAATCCCGAAGATGCCCGCGGACGCACCGACGACCATGGGTGCTTCCGCCCAACCCAAAGAGGCAAGGCAGCCAGAGACACTACACAGAGCGAACAAGACGCCGAGACGCCCCGAGCCCCAGAGTCGTTCCGCCCATTCGCCCACCGCCACCAGGCTCCAAATGTTCAGTAGTAGGTGAATCCATGAGCCGTGCAACAGCCCGGTCGAGGCAACACGCCACCACTCGCCATCGAGCCACACACGCGCGAGTTCCAGCGCTCCGACGCGCACCAACGAGGGCCGACACTCTCCAAGGCTCCACAGCGACTCCAGCGCGACTCCCCCTGGATCGCCCGAAGTGGCGATACACGGCCCCAGAGACGCCAGGAACCCCAAACCGCAAAGCGCAGCAATCGCAGCCGTCATGGGGGCTGCAGCCACCCGTGTCCGCCAGGTCTCACGTTCTTCCTTCACCTTGCCCACGTTCCGGCGGATGGTACGCCAACAACCCCCCACGCCCCGTTTTATCGAGTCTCTGCGCGACCTTGCGACCGTGGAGTCCACGTCGTTATCATCCCGAAGGTTTCACGGTCTGGCTTCGCGACCGTGGGTTATCGCCCCGCGCCGGGGCCCGAGTTTAGCGAGCGCATCTGCCCGCTCCGCCAACCCATTCGTTTCCCCCGATTCTTCGAGAACCTAAGTGGCCCGGCACAACCTCTTGATCGTTGACGGCGACGCGCGAAACCGCCGCGTCCTGGAGGTCAGCCTCAGAAAGGCTGGCTTTTCGATCACGCCGGCTGAGTCGGCGGAAGAGGCACTCGAGTTTCTAGAGCATGCGGGGCCAGACCTCATCATCTCCGACACGCGCCTTCCGGGAGACGACGGTTTCGCTTTCTGCACTCGGGTCAAGGACAACGATCGCTGGGCGGCGATCCCGTTCATCTTCCTGACGAGCGGAAAGGCTATCGAGGACAAGGTTCGCGGGCTCGAACTCGGTGTCGACGACTACCTTACCAAGCCGATCTACATCAAAGAGATCACGACGCGCGTCGCGATGCTTCTGCAGCGAAAGCAGAGGGAGCGTCTCGAGCGCAAGGACGCGCGCACGAAATTCAGTGGGCAGCTCGCCGACATGGCTGTCGTCGACCTCCTGCAGACACTCGAGATAAGCCGCAAGAGCGGCACGATTCGTCTCAGCACAGACCTTGGCGATGCGACCCTGTGGTTTACCGATGGCGCTGTCATCGACGCGGAGATGGGTCGGTTGCAGGGCGAGCCCGCCGTCTACCGTCTGCTCGGCATTAGCGATGGTCTCTTCGAAGTCGAGTTTAAGGCCGTCAATCGCAGCCAGGTGATCACAGCCAGCACGCAGGCGCTCCTCATGGAGGGCATGCGTCGCGTCGACGAATGGAGCCGTCTCCTTGAGCAGCTACCGCCGCTCGAAACCGCGTTGACCGTCGACAGTGAGCAGATCGGAGAGCGAAGCGGGGTCGAGTCGGTCGATAGTGAACAGCTACGATTCCTGCGCTACTTTGATGGGCGTCGCTCGATCCTTGAGGTCGTCGACGAGAGCGGCCAGGACGACATCGAGGCGCTCACAACGATCTCGCAGTTCTTCTTCGAAGGCGTACTTGCACTTACGAGCGGGGTCAGCCGCGACAAGACCCCGTCGCCCTCCGACGCGGCATCGTTGAAGCTTGAAGCTTGGGCCGCGCCAGTGCGTCTTTCTGGTGCCGAGGTACCGCCGCCAGCGGAACCGGAAACGCCCCCGGAAGATGCGTCGGAGTCAGCCACACCCGAACTTCCGCCGCCGCCGAGTTACCCCGCCCCATTCCCGCAGCTGGACGCTGAGCCCGCGGCCGAGCAGGACTCCTTGGTTCCGGGAATTCCCGAGGACTCCTCGCCAAGACCTGCGTTTGGGAACTCCTTGGTCTCGTTGTCCGAAGAGGAGAGCGGTCCGGTGGTCGAGGCCCTGTCGCAGCGACTCGATCAGATCGAGCGCGGAGAAAAGGACGTCTTCAACGGGCCGCCCCCTGACGGTGATGACGCGGACGACGCCGCTGACGATCTCACGGACAAAGAGCAGGACGGGGACGCCCCGCCTCTGGATGCGTCAAAGTTAGAGGCGCCCTCTCCGTTGATCGACCGGCGCGCGGCACCCGGTCCGCCGCTCGTCGACGCCCTTGACGATCTCGACAAGACCAAACCCGACATCCCGGCGCCCCCGCTGGGCCGCTTCGCGCTCCACCCAACTCCGATCAAGAGTCCCGACAGCCCACAGAAACCGCATCCGCGACCCACCGCCGTCGTCATGCCTTCCGGCGATGGCCCGACGGTGCCCAGTGACAGCGCGACTCCGGACGAAGTCACAAAGCCGACCGATATTTTTGCAGCCGTGGATGACCCGGAGGCCGGTGCCATCGCCCCGCTGCACACGGAGGCCGGCGCCATCGCCCCTCAGGAAACCCCTCCTGCCGATACGGACCGGCTCGACCTGAGCCCAGCAACGGAGGACGGAGCCGAGAGCGCAACCGAGACAGCCAACGAATCCGGGAGCGACCACGAGGCCGAGACCGACAACGAGTCGAGCGCCGAGGAGTCTGCGACCGACACCTCCAGCGAGCCTGGGGACGGGGCTACTGCGGGCGACGACGAGCCGTCGCGAGCGGGCGAAGACGGCGAGCTGACTGTCTCCCCCGCGCCCGCTAGCGACGCCGCAGCACAGAGCTGGCCAGGCGATCGTTCCGTAACCCTGCTGGCAACAAACGACCAGCTCAGCCCGCCCACCGGGGTGCTTCGAGCCTCGGTCCACGGCAGCTACGACTGCAACTCCGAAACCGACGCCGGACCGGAGACTCCCCCTCGCTACCTTGGCGACATGTCAAACCCGGGCGAGTACGGGCTCGAGGGGCGCCTCAATGCCGAACTTGGCTTGCCTACAAACCTCGAGGACGAGCGGCCGACGCTCGAACTTGAGGTTCGACAAGACGGCGAACAAGTCGTGCTTAGCCCCGCGCCGCGTGACGACGATCCCAATCGCGAGGGGCGCGACGCACCGGAGGCCGTGGCCGGCATCTTGGAGCCGGGCATCGATGTCCGCGACGATCTTCCCGCCGCTGACGAGTCTGGGATGTGGCGGCATCCCCGTGCACCCTGGGAGTACGATGAGTATCCGGGTAGCGAGGACGCATCGGCCAATCAGCAGTCCTCTTCCTTCTATGCATGGGCCGCCGCAGTCATCGTCGTCGTCGCGGCCGCGGGGTTCGCCTACGGCCTACTCGCACCCGCGCCCGGCGCAAACGAAAATCCCGAGCGTCTCGCGGCGGATGCAGGGGAAACTCTTGGTCAACCCTCGATCGTCGACCAGGGCGCACCCGGTACCGGTCGCATCGTAGAAGGGGCGGTGTCTCCCGATCTCGGCAGTGGGGAGGACGAGGCTGCCGCGGAGGAAACGAGTGGGGCCAGTGCGACGAGTTCGGCGGGCG
>JAESSZ010000240.1 GCA_016763875.1 Nannocystaceae bacterium | reverse complement strand
TGTCGATGCTCCGCGCCGAGCTCGCCCTGCGCGCGGGCGATACGAATGCGGCTCGCATTCACGCCGGCCGAGCACGCGCCGTGTACGAGTCACTTGGACCCGGCCACAAGCTCGACGTCGCACACGTGGACCGCTGGCTTGTCGCCCACCCTGTCGATTGACGCGGTTGCAGAGCAAAGCGTCCGCGCGCTGCGACGTCAGCGACACACAACAACACCTGGCGAGACGAAGAGCTGCTCACGCTCAGGCGCTGGTCCCTGCGCGAGCACGGCTGACTGCAGCTGCTGGATATGGGCACGGACCCGAGTCCAGGAGAGATTCGACGTCCATCGTGGGCGGCACGATGCCATGACGTCGTACGTCGAAGCGTCGTCGTGAAGCGAGTCGGTTGCGAACTCGTAGCCATCGACACCGATCAGCCCATTGGCGTGCGGGTAGTCGGGCAGAACCTCTCCGGGGTTTTCTACGAAATCCGAACATGGATTGTGTTGGAGGTTGTGGTTGTGTCCCAGCTCGTGCACCGCACTGTTGGCGACGCGGGCCAGGTCGTCGCGATGCACCACGATCGACGCGCGGAATGGTGCCGCGGCCAGCGTCGGCTCCGCGTAGTACCCACTGCCCGCGGGGCAATCCTCGCAGTCAGCACAGATGTCGATCAGGCCCATGTAGTAGACGTCGGGGTCGGGTTGGTCCTGAGCGCGAACGTCGGCAACAGCGGGCAGCAGTAGGTCGAACGTGGAGTCCCCGGTGACAGGCGTCGTCCACGGTATGGGCTCACGCACCGAGAACTCGAGCTCGCTGACCGGCAGCATATTGTGCACCGTGAAACGAATCTGCTCGAAGTACGCATCGTCGAACGTCGCGGTGGGCTCGCAGTTGCCCTCGTATTCCAACGGCACCATGACGACGCGAAGTCGATTGGCGACCGCGTCCGCGGGGACGTCCAGTCGGGTCCATCCTGTTGGCGGGAACACCGGGTCAACTTCTGCGCTCGGCAGTCCCGCGTAGGCAAGATCTGCTTCGTGCAGCTCCACGCGGTACTCCAGGCCATCCTCGACGACAGCCGCAGGCACTTCGAAGGAGAACACCAAGTTGAGGGTTGCTTCTTCGGAGTCCTGGCGAACGAGTTTGCTCTGCTCAAGGTACGCCTGCTCGATACCGTCCACGCGAAGGAACAGTCTGGCCTCAAGCTGCCGCCCGTTGGGGGATACCTCCTGCCACGAGACTTCATCGACGTCGAAGTACACCCTCAGCATGGTGTCGCGGGCCCGCAATGCCGTCACGGAATACCGCGCGGCCGGGTCCACCTCGAGTCCTTGATTCACCCCAATACCGATCACGGTGATTCCGCGTGCGAGTCCGAGGTCGGCCATGGCGCCGTCGCTCCCGGTCGCATCGGTGCCAGAACCGTCGGTCCCATCCGAGTCCGACGATGGGCCCGACCCGCTCGCCGTGCCCGTGTCCGCTGCATCCGTCCCGTCTTGTGCAGACGTCGACCCACCGGACGCCGCCGACGTGGTCGCGTCGTGGTCCGAGGCATCGGCGCCATCATCTCCGCATGCTGTCGCGGTGGCGGCCAACGAGATCGCGAGCAAAGCCGCCGTCGCGAGCGCGCCACGTTTGCCGAGGACGCCGCCGACAGAGGTCTGGCGCGTTGACATTGAGCTCAATCGTAGATGCATGGTCAGGGTCGAAGCGAAGTGCTCCTGTGACTCATAATACGGCGATCGTTGCCCTGCGGCTGTGTCACGGAGCAAGACCGCGCGGTCAAGACACGACGACACCGTGCTAAGAGACTCAGGTGGCCTCTCACGTCGCTTTTCTACGCGGAATGAACCTTGGCAAGCGCCGCATTACCAATGTCGAGTTATGCGCCTGCTTCGAGCAGCTTGGGTTCGGCGAGGTCGCCGCCTTCCTGGCCAGCGGCAACGTCGTGTTCTCGGCTAAGGGCACGCCCGCCGTACTCAAGAAGCGCATCGAATCTGGCTTGGCCGAGGCACTGGACTACGAGGTACCCACCTTTATTCGCACGGCGACTCAGGTCACGACGCTTGCGGGTAGCGACCCCTTTGCGTCACGCGGCGATGGCACGGGACGCGGTAAGCCGCAAATCGCCTTGCTCGCCCGCAAGCCCACCCCCAACAACGCCGCGGCAGCACTCGCCTACGACACCGACGACGACTGGTTGGCGTTGCAGGGCCAAGAGCTGCACTGGTGGCCCTGCGCTGGGGTGTCAGATTCCGAGCTCGACTTCAAGGCCCTCGCCAAGATCCTAGGTCCTCCAACGGTCCGCACCCGCATGACGATCGTGCGTCTGGTGGCGAAGTATTTTGCGTGACTCAGTCGGGACGATGCGCGATCGAGAAGAAAAAAGCCTCGCCGCCCGGTGTGGCGCACTCAAGACCGTCGAAGCCAGCATCGTTGAGCATCGCAGCGACATCGCCGACGTCGTAACGCGAAAACCCATGCTGAGCGGGCGGGAACTTCTCTAGCTGTTGTTTGGTGGCGCAACCAAGCACGAGCCGACCGCCCGGTTTCAGTACTCGACAGATCTCGCGCAGTCCCAGCACCGGCTCCGGCCAGAAGTAGATCGTGTTGACCGATAGCACCCGGTCGAAGCTTGCTTCCTCGAAGGGCAGCGCCGCAACATCACCGAGCTGCAGCGAGATGCTGGCCGCCCGAGGCCCGTCCGCCATGCGCTGCTGCTGCTGACTCAACATCGTCTCGCTGAAGTCGATGCCATCGACCTTGATGTCGTCGCTGACATCGAACATGGCGTCGATACCCACACCACCGCCAAAACCAACGTCGAGCAGACGGTGCCCGCTGCGTACGTCGAGATGAGCAACGGCGCGCCGATTCATGCCGCGGTTGGAACGGTTGAGCAGGTGACCAAAAAGCTGCCCCATGCGTCCGCTGGGCCGGCGTAGTTGTGCGGCTACGAATTGAGCAATCATCAAGAATCTCCTGTGGGTTCGGGAAAGCCCAACGACACAAACGTCTGTTGGGCGCGACGTACGCGGGCGATGAATCTCTGGACCCCCTCGGGGATGTCCCCACCTTCGCGTTTGTATCGCCGCACACGCCCGCCACCTCGCGCGTAGCCAAACAGCGCGAGCTCCTCGTCGTCCTCGAACTTGCCGAGCAAGATCGACAGCAACTTCGCCCCCGCGTGCACGGAAAACTCGGGATCGTAGGGACGGAATCGTCGACCAAGCGCGCGAGCCATCGCCTTGCCGGTCTTGGGCATCAGCTGCATGAGACCTCTGGCACCGCTGCGGTTGCGCGCCTTTGGATTGAACTTCGACTCGTTCCAGATCACGCCGTTGAGCAGGTTGGGATCCACCCCGTGTTCGGCGGCAGCGGCCACTACGTAGCGTTGCACCTTGCGGGCTCGCGCCAGCTGCTGCTCGGACATCCGAATCGGCTCGAACGCCGCCGCCTGTGGTTCGCGGGGAGCACTGGCAGGCGCAGCAACCGGTGCATCCGGCGTAGGACTTGGCTTCGCAGCGGAAGCAACCGGCTTTGCGGGAGCGACGGAAACCGGGGAAGCCGGAGCGACGGAGACCGGGGCCGGGACCGTCGCACACGCGAGCCCCAGGACCAGCCCACCCAAGGCAGCCCGCCTCATCCCAACTGTTCCGCCAGAACGCGGATGATCTGCTCACCCGCGGTACCGTTGCCGAACGGATTCTCGACGCGCGCCATCGACTGGTAGTGGGCGTCGTCGGTCAAAAGTCGTTCCGTCTCACGGAAGATTTTCTCCCCATCCGTGCCCACGAGCATCGCGCACCCGGCTTCGCAGGCATCGGGGCGCTCGGTTGTCTCGCGCAATACGAGCACGGGCTTGCCCAACGATGGTGCTTCTTCTTGAACCCCGCCCGAGTCCGACAGGATCACCGTTGCGTCTGACATTGCGGCGATGAACTGATCGTAGCCCAGCGGTTCCTCCAAGATGATGCGGTCGTGGCCCTCGAGCATGCCAAAGACCGTCTTGCGGACCCGCGGGGACAGATGAACCGGGAACCGGACAGTGAGGTCGTCGAAACGCTCGACCAGACGCAAGAGCGCCCGACAAATCTCTGCCAGGGGCTCGCCGTGATTCTCGCGACGATGCGCGGTGACGAGAATCTGGCGACCGGTGACCACCTTCGCCTCTCGGTCGCCGGCCTTGGCCAGCGTGTACTGGAGCGCATCGATGGCCGTGTTTCCTGTGACCCAGATCTTGTCGGCGCTGATGCCTTCGCGCAGCAGATTGGCTTTCGAACCCTCTGTCGGCGCAAAGTGAAAGTCGGAGATCTGACCGGTGAGGCAACGATTGGCTTCCTCCGGAAAGGGATGTCCGCGGTCGTAGGTCCGTAGACCGGCTTCAACGTGTGCGACAGGGATCCGGTGGTACGAGGCGGCGAGCGCCCCGCAAAACGTCGTGGTGGTATCGCCTTGCACAAGAAGCCAATCAGGTTTGACCTTTTGCAATACCGGCTGCAGGTGCTGCAAGACCTCGGCGAGCACATCGGTCGGAGACTGGTCTGCCTCCATTACATCTAGGTCAAAATCAGGCGCG
>JAESSZ010000239.1 GCA_016763875.1 Nannocystaceae bacterium | reverse complement strand
TTCTGTCGGAGACTTCGCGCACGCTGGCCACCAACTCCCGGGCCGTGCGTGAGACGAAGCCGTTCGAAGGCCCGTTACTAAAGCGGGACATCACACGCATTCGAGCAGCTCGACGCGCGAGCGCCCGCGGAGGCGTACTCGGGGTTGCTCATGTCGATTGCGGCGCACCGCAGCGACTCGGCGTTCTGGCTTGAGACCGGGCGACAGTTCACCTTGGCGACGTTTGGCGACGTCGGGCAGTTGCTGCAGTCGTGTCGCGATGCCCGCGATGCCCTGCCTCGACTGTGCCAGTACTACGCGATCGTCGGCTGCGGCAGCGCACTGGAGTTCGTGCTCGATCCTGACGGCGCATCGATCTACCTCAACCGAACGTGCGACTCGGGCGTCGAGGCCAAACTCAAGACCGAGCTTATCGTCGGGGCATTTGCCCGCAATACTGGCGTGCTCAGCGGTGAGGACTTGTCGTTCTTGAGCTTTGAGTTTGACTACCCCGAGCCTTCCGATGCCGATTCGTACCGCGCGTCGTTGGGGCCGAGGATCTCGTTTGGACACGCGCGCTGCCGGATCACCATACCGACCGATCCACTCGATCGGCCCAACACGTTGGCCAACCGCACGATGCGGTCGGCGCTGTCCAAGCGCTGCCAGGCCGCGCTACTGCGCGTACAAACCGAAGGGATCGAAGACCGTGTCCGAGAGGTCATCGTGCAAACCCCGGGCCTGGCACCGACGCTCCCCCAGGTCGCCTCGCGACTGGGAAGCAGCACGCGGACCTTGTCGCGGCAGTTGTCGCAAGGTGGATTTCGCTTCGACGTGATCCGTCGCGATGTCCAGTACAACCGGGCGCGCGAGCTACTTCGGGAAACGACCATGAGCGTCGCGGAGGTGGCGTCGGGCGTCGGTTTCGACAACGCCTCGAACTTCGCGCGCGCCTTTGTTCGCTGGAGCGGCGCCACACCCTCGCAGTTCAGAACGAGTTGACGCCTGCGACGGCGCTTGCGGGCTGATCGCAAGCCCACGGCACACAGTAAAGACGCCTGATTGTGGGATGAACCGCAATCCGATCACCACGGATTCGGCTCTGGGGTGACAATGGGAGGTCCCATGAACGCGCCGAAACCACAGCCGCCCAGTAACATCGTCCGGGTCGGCGGCGGGTTTTTGGTAGTCATGGTGAGTCTCGTCGCCTTTGTGGGAATCACAATGGCGGTCGCGGATGTCGTCGACTACTTCCAAGTGCAAAACTACGAGTCAGCTCAAGGCACGGTCACCAAGGCGTGGGTGGTCGCCGCGCGGGATGTGTCGAGCCAAGAGCCCGAATCACGTGCGGTCGCCGACATCGACTACACCTTCGACGGCCAGGCGATGAGCGTCTCGCGCCTGCCGCTGGGACCGGTCGGCTCCCGGCAAGCCGCCGACGAAACCGTGGCCGAATACCCCGCGGGTGGCGTGGTGACGCTGTATGTCGATCCCGAAGACCCCGACGATCCCACCATCGACAACGACCCACCACTGATGCACGCCTCGACGCTGGGATTTCTGATCCCCTCGCTGCTGTACTTCGGTTTCTTTCTCAAATGGCTCGTGCCCGCAGTGCTCAACAACCGCAGAGCGACGCTGGGGACATGACGCCGAAAGACCTACGGGGCGTCGGCATCCTCCGCGGGATCTCGTTCTCCGTAGAACAGCGCCCGATATGCCCGTAGATGGCGCCGAAACTCCGCGTCGTCTTCACAGTCCCAACCCGTCGCCACTTCGTACTCGTCAGCTGAGAGGCCACCGAGAATAGACTTGGCGAATCCAAGACGGCAACTAGTCTGGAGCGCCTCGTCCCGAGCCGTGACCGCTTCTACAAACTCATTCTGCCAGCCCGCCCCGGAGGTCGTTGACGTGCATGTAGAGCGAGGATTTGTCCAAGAACGTAGTGATCTCTGGGTCGCTGTGTCTGATCATGATCTCGACCATTTGTTGGAGTGTCCGTTCCTGCGGACCATGACCACACCTCCGCCACACCGGGTCCCGCGCCCGCGTGGGCGTGCTGCGGGCCACCCACGCCGTTGGGAAGCTGCATTTCTCGAAGCTTCTTCTCCGCCGCCCGCGCGAGCTCTCGCGTGTCAGTGAACACGAACCGCTTCGTGGCGTTCGCGGCGGCCTCCACTGCGGCTCGGGTTGAGAGCTTCAACTTCTCAGCGGCTTCGGCAGCGACCCCATGCCGCCCATGCCGCCCATGCACGAAGAAGTCGGCCAGCAACGCCAACATGCCAACGACGGCTTGACCAATCCGGCGACCGCACTCCTCGGGAGGGGCAACAAGGCTCGCGGTTAGACACGACTACTCCTCGATTAGCCTGTCGATCAGGACATGAGCTAAGACATCGTCTCGCACAGCCGCCGCGCGAGTGCGCAAACCATCGGGGACATCCTCGAATACCTCGTACGCGACAGTACGGCAGTATTGGGCAAACCAGTAGTCCATGCGCCCCCGCTCGTCGGTCCACGGCCACAATGTGGACAGCATTTGCGTCACGTCGGTCCTGGTGAGGGGGGCGAGGACAATCACGCGCTCCCCGGAATCCGGTCTCACATCCTCGAGGTCTATGCCCTCGCAGAGAGAAATCGAATGGGTATGGAGTACGAGCGCCACTAACAGAACATGCTCGACCTGCATGTCTTCGTGGACCACGTCCCGGATAATCGTCTGATATGCCTCTAGCTTCGTCATCGTTCGACTCGTTCAGATTGGCGGTATCGCCACCAGTCGAGGCACGTACGCTGCTGCCCTTCGGGCGGCATTTCCTCCTCCGACATACTCTACATCCAAGTCCAGGTCGCGTGCGCGCTTGTAGAACTGCAAGTCATTTGTGGCGATTTTCTCGTTTCGGAGTAGGGCTGTTGCAGCGACGCGGGCATCCTCGGCAGATATCCGACGAGTCGTCCCGGCAAACGCCCCCTCCAGCCGACGAGCAGTAGTCCCCAGCTGCTCAAGGCCAACCTCACGGATCAGCGAGATCTCGATGCCATGCTTTTTCGTGGCGGCCTTGATTTGGTACTTGGAGTATCTCTCCAGCAGTTTCTTGTATGTATGCCGATTGATCGACAGCCCTGCGGCATTGTTTACTTGCGCGTAGGCTACTGCCGCTGCGTGTCCGACATCGTCACTGTTGATGAGGGCGCTTACCAGGTTGGCGTCAAGTTGAGGGTCGATCAGCGCGACGCCTGCCTTCGCGACCTCCACCTTCCCGGCGACCTCCACCTTCCCGGCGACCTTCCCCTCCGCTCGCTCCGCCGCCACCTTTCCGGCCTTCGTACCGTCGCCCGCCTTCCCGGTCATCGCCGATGCGTGCTCAGGAACGACGTCGTCGAATCCCTTCACAACTCCACCGCCGCCACCAGCTCCCGCGCCCGCGTAGGCAGGTTGCGGGCCGCGCACGCCGTTGGGAAACACCATCTCTCGAAGCCTCTCCGCCGCCGCCCGTGCGTGTTTCGGGGTGTCAGT
>JAESSZ010000238.1 GCA_016763875.1 Nannocystaceae bacterium | reverse complement strand
GTCACACACGGTCCGGACAAGCCGTACGCGCGGGCGCACAACACGCGAAAGACCTACTTCATCCGAGTGGGCAGTACGGTCCGAGAAGCAAGCCGGGAGGAGCTGGAGCGGATGTTCCAAGCTTCAGGGCGCTTGAACTACGGCCTGAAGCCGGTACCTGGAGCCAGCTTGTCGGCGCTCGATCAGCGACGCCTGCGGGACTACTTTGGCCGGGTTCTCAACGGAGAGGCACCCGGTGAGGAAGACACCGTGGGGTGGGAACGGTTGCTCACAAACGTCGACCTCTTTATCGAATCCGCGGGTCAGAACATCGCAACTGTTGACGGCATGCTGTTGTTCGGGCGACGCCCACATCAGTTTTTGGCTCACTCAGGAGTCCGGGCGATCTGCTATCCAGGAACAGACCGGAGCTATGCCTCACGCGCAGACGAGGACATCCGAGGCGCACTGGTCCCGCTGGGCGGGCGGGACGGAAGCATCGCGGAGGCCGGGCTGATCGATCGTGTCTGTGACTTCGTCCGCCGCAACACGAGCCCTGGCGCACACTTGGAAGATGGCCGCCGCGTCGATCGATGGGAGTACCCGGAAGAAGTCCTGCGCGAGGTCATCGTCAACGCGCTGGTCCATCGGGACTACAGCATTACTGGTGCAGACGTCCTGCTGGAGATCTTCGAGGATCGGCTGGAGGTCACGAGCCCTGGACGCTTGCCCAACACGGTGACGCCGGACGGTATGCGCAACGGGCTCAGGTACTCGCGCAACCAAACACTCGTAAACGTGATGCGGGACTATGGCTACGTCGAAGCCCGGGGGATGGGGGTGCGAAACAAGATCATCCCCGGTATGCGAGACCACAACGACACAGAACCGGATCTGATCGCGGAACCGCACCGTTTCATCGTACGGTTGCATAGGGAAGCCACCGTTGACGACGGATGACGAGTGCGTGACCTTACACTTGCAGAGCCCACATAAGCTTGGAGCGTCACTTCGCCGCTTCTTGGCCAAACGATGCACTGCAACTCGGCAGTGGTCTCCGCTGTGCCTCGCGGGCCCACGGAAATTTCGCTGCGATGTGACCGCGACAATCCCCCAATAGGACCCAATGGCCGGTGCCTAACAATTCCGTCAAAGCCGCTGGCTCTGCTACGCTCGGTCCATGAAGTACCTGCCCAGGCTGCTCGCGCTCCCGATTGCGCTCATTGCGGCTTGTCAGAACAACACGATTGAGTTGGATTTTGACACGGAGAGCAACCCTTCCGGTGCCACCGTCGACGGCACCGGCCAAGCCGATACCGGGCTCGACGACAGTGCCGATACCGGCGTCGCCAGCGTCGACGTGAGTGACGACGGACCCAGGCCGATGCCGGGGATCGCGGGTTACTGGCTGCTCGCGACCAGTACGCAGCTAGATCCCTCGCTCCCGTTTCAGTTCCTGGTTCTGGCTGAGGAGATCGAACCGGGTCTGTTCAACCTGACGATGACCTCCCTGAGTCTCGAGCCGGGCAGCACGACCAGCCCCCGCCAACTCGTGGGTGAGCCCAAGATCTTCTTCGGCGTTCCGCTGACGCCCGACACAGGGTTCGAGATCTTTACCGGGCCCCTCCTCATCCCGGGTGCCGCAAACCCGATCTCGGGAACCGACGTCACCGTCGATATCCTGCTCAGCGGCATGCCTACCGGACAGCCATACTGTGGAGCGGTCAGCGGTTCGGTCACCGCGCCAACGCCAGCAGATCTTGGCGGCTCGACGTTCGGCACCGAGAAAGTCACGGACAATCTCGCCGCGTTGCCCACCACGTTTGCTACGGGTTGCTAACGATGGTTTCCGCCGCAGACCTGACCCTGTACCACTACGACTCATGCCCGTTTTGCCGGCATGTGTTCTTTGCGGCCCGAAACCTCGGGCTCGAGTTGGCCGACAAAGACATCTTCCGCGACCCGGCGTTCATGGATGAACTCATGGAGGCTCGCGGCGCACGCACTGTTCCCGTGCTGCGAATCCGCCAGGCCGACGGGACGGATCGTTGGCTCCCGGAGTCGGCGGACATCATCAAGTATCTCAGCGACGAAGTGTCCTGAGCGTTCTACCCGCTCGCCGCAGCCGCGCGGGCGCGCTCTTGGACCTGCTCGGTCGCCTCGACTTGCGCAGGGATCAGGCATCGAACAAAACCCTCATGGGTACGCCCCGTAATGACGCCAGCCCGGCGTTGCGCGGACTGCCCCTCGGACATCAACACGTAGTCGCCGTCGCACGCCGCGGAGGCGACACGCGTCCACTTGCGTTTAAGGGTGGCTGGCGCCGTGCGTCGACCGCTACTGATGGCGACGTACCGTGTCCCGTCCTCTCCCGGTGGCGAAACCTGTACAGAGTCGTCGTCAGCGGGTTTTCGCTTCACGCTGAGACTGACACAACCCGAGAGCCCAAGGGCGACTGTCCAGACGATGAGGCGCACGGTCCGACCCTGCCAGTGAGCGACCACCTAGACCAAGAAACACGCGGGTATCGTCGGACAGAACTCGGCGAACGGAAACTCACCGCTGGGCGACCCAGATAAAGTGGTGGCGCCCTCTGCCTTTTCGCGACGCCGAGACCCGCTCGATCCGCGCCGCGAACCCGGCCCGTCGACACCGCTTGGTGAACGAGCGATCGTCCGAAAAAGACCAAACTGCAAGCACACCGCCCGGGATGAGGGCCGCGTGCGCAAGAGCCAGTCCCTTGGGACCGTACAGCCGCTCGTTGGCATCGTGGGCCAGCGCGTCGGGGCCATTGTCCACATCGAGGAGGATCGCATCCCACGGCGTCTTGGCGGACTTCGCGATCCTGTCGCAGACGTCACCAACAAAGACGCGAGTTCGCGCGTCCTGGAGCGGCCGATTCGCTACGGCCCCCAGCGCCCCCCGGTTCCACTCGGCCACGGCCCCCACCAGCTCCGCGACCTCGACCTCGGCATCAGGTCCGGCATGGTCAAGCGCCGCGCGCAAGGTGAAGCCCATACCGAGCCCGCCGATCAGAATACGACGCGCGGGGCGCTTCAACGGAGCCAAACCGAGGCTGGCCAACGCTTTGGATGAACAATCGTCGTCGCTCGACATCAGGTCGAGTCCATCGGCGCGGATCAAGAACTCGTGGCCGCGCTGACGCAACTCGATGGGCTTGCCGTCTGGCGCTTCGGCGGTCGCTAAAGTTACCCAGGGCTTCATGCAGTGGACGGGAGCCTATCAACACTGTGCCAGGTCACAAGCCAGGACGTGCGCGCCAGTGTCATCGCTCGGACACTGGACCGGGTCCGCGCCGTCGCAGGCCACAATGCAGGCCTCCCCTTCGCAACGACAACTCGCCGCTTCCTGGCAGACGACCGTGCAGGCGGCTCCGGTGCACGCCAGATCGCACGCTGCGCTTCCCGAACACGTCAACTCGCACCCACCGGCCGGACATTTCACGCTGCACCGAGCGCTGCCATCACACGTAAAGTCGCGCTGGGCCTGGCTGCCTGCGTCGATCTGACAGTCCGCACTGCCGCCACACCGGGCCCCGCAGTCGAGGGCATCGTCGCACGCCAGCTCAAGGTTGGCGCTACCGGACGCACGCGTGACACACCCGCTGCCCGCGTCGCACGCGACGGCGCAGGACCCTGACTCCGCGCAGTGCTGGTCGCAATCCGCCCCGTCGGCACATCGCGCCGCACACGTCGATGTGCCCCCGCAGACGCTACGACAGTTCGGTCCTTCGCAGGTTGATTCACAGTCGCTGTCGGAACCGCATTCGCAGTCGGGCTCGTTGCAGACCAGCGTTTCCGGGTCGGCAACGCCACCAACGACGTCGGGATCAGCGGTCCCCGTATCCTCGTCCTCGGCGTCCGATGCACCAAGCGGCGACCTTTCGGACTGGGACGAGTCACACGCAGGAAGGGTGAGCATCATGCCGAGTATCGTTGTGACAATCGTGCGCATACCAAGCATCTCAGCAGGGGTACCAGATGTGCAGACCATCTTGAGTGACCTCCATGGTTGATTCTCCACTCATCTCCAGGGTTCGGCCGACGACCGCTCCCTCGACCGAAGCACCGTCGGTGATGTAGATCGGCGCGTACGGTGCATAAATTCGAGCGATCACGTTGGTCGACGCCCCTGAGATCGAGATCGGTTCCTTGGACATCGAGATGATCAACAGATGCTTTGCTTGTGACGTCCCGATGCTGGAGCCACCGCTGATCTCGATTGGCCCGTCGACAAAGAGATACGTGACCGTGTAGCTAAGCGCCAGGTTCGACTCGCCAGAGAGCTGCAAGCCGTCGACGTAATAGTAGTAGTTTGGAAACTGTAACGAGTCACCGCCGTACAGATGGATGGCACCTTTGCTTATCGGGGTGCGCCCGTTGGCGGTCAGGCCGATCATCGCGTTGTGGCTGTTTTCGGCGACAAACTTGGCCTCCTCGATCGGTAGGTGCGGGGGTACTTCCGGACCGGACGACTTGATGTCTCCGAGAACGAAGGCGCCCGCCGCGACGGAGATCGCCCCCACAGCGCTGTACAGACCCCCGCCAACCGACGTACCCCGCCCAACGACGAGCTTGCCATTGGAGAACACATCGAACGGACGCTCGCCGCCACGGACCGTGGCGCCACCACTGAGTTCGACGTACTCCAAGCCCCCCAACGCCGGGAGCGAGCTCGCGGAGCACCGGAACTGAACGTGTTCAGTCTCCGAGGTCGCCATCGTCTCCGTGGACGATGGCGGGTTGGGCTCGGCATCGCACCCGAAAGTGAAGGCCAAACAACAAACCGCGAGTGCACGAGCACGCATCACGAACTGTATCGGCTCATGCCGTCCCGACTTGAGCCTGGCGGATGTCGAATCGGCCGTCGGCCGGCCGCGGTCGCCGCGCACGATCGGGAAAATCGGCACAACAGTTGTGACGTTGGGTGCCTGGCGCGAGTGAAGACTAGGAACGGGCGGTTGCAGGCCCTCGAGCCCAGGCCACGCCACATGACAGCACGCCTACTCCGCGCTTCGTTGCTCAGTGCCCTTGTGGTGCTGGCTGCGCCGGGCATTGGTTACGCCGCGCCGCCACCAGTGCCAGATGAAACCGCGCTGCCACACGACGCCGCACCGGCCGCCGACACGCCCACGTCGATTCGGACGGCGCAGATTGTCGCGCTCATAGAAGGGACGCTCGACCCGTCGGTCGATGCCTCCGGGCTGTTTGTCGTCGATCTTGCCAACCCGAGCCTCGGAGATGGCGGTCAGCGTTTGGTCTCGCTGCTCGCGCGTCTCGGCGCTCCGGTCGACCCCGACCCCGCCGACGAGCGTCCTGCGACCGAGTGGCTTGCCTACCAGAGCGCCGTGCTCGCGTACCTCCAGCTCGCGCCTGAGGTACGCGCCGAGCAACTGGCGACC
>JAESSZ010000237.1 GCA_016763875.1 Nannocystaceae bacterium | reverse complement strand
TGCGCGTGTTCATGCGCGACACGGCCCAGTGGACACAGATGCTCCTGCTCGGAGCGCTGGTCGCTATCTACGTCGTGAACTTCTCGTACATCCGAACCGCAGGGGAAAGCGGCATCATCTCGCCCACCGGTTTGCACTTCATCAACTTGGCCCTTGGCGGCTTTGTGGCGGTCGCGATTTGCGTTCGTTTTGCGTTCCCTGCGATCTCCGTCGTGGGGCGCGCTTTTTGGATCGTGCTCTGCTCGCCCAACAAGGCGATCGATCTGCTGCGCGGCAAGTGGCGCTCACTCGGGCTGCCGCTGTCGGCAATGAGTGCGCTACTGGTCGGCGTGACCTCGGCGTGGCTGGGCTCGGGAGCGGTTCTCACGATCGCTGCTATTGGGACCGTGGTCCCGCTGACCATGGGCCTGGTGGGTCTCGCCCTGGGACTGGGCGCACGCTTTCCCCGATTCGAGATCGCCAACCCCGCTCAGATCGCCACCGGTGTCGGCGGCCTCCTGTACATGTTCATCGGGCTCGGGGTGCTGCTCGCCACGATCTTGATGGCTGTGCCGCTGACGATGGTCGTGCAGCAGCTGCTCACTCATGGCTTCGCCCCGAGCGTCGGGCGCCTCATCGGGTCGGGCGTGCTGGGCGTGCTGGCGATAGCGACGCCGCTGCTCGCGGGGCGAATCTCCGTCCGTGTCGGCGCCGCACACCTCCAGCGCGAAGGCATGGGCGCGTAGCGGCCAGTCCGGCCACCAAGGACCCCGACAACGTTGCCGCACATGATCGTCCCCGCACGCAATCGCTGCGTGCGACCGCGACCGCGCGTTGGGCACACTGGTGGACGTGCTCGTGCCTGAGATCCGCCCGCACTTCGATGTGCAACTCAAAGTCGACGGCGCCACCGCCCTCCGTCATCTGGCGGAGTACCTGGCCTCCGACGACCGTAAGGTCGAAGGCTGGGTCGACCCGCCGTACGCTGAACTAGCAATCCCACCCAAGCAGCGTCACTGGTGGTCGCCACGTTTAGCGCTGCGGCTGGGGGACCAGGACGCGACGCCCACGTCGTCTTCACAACTGCTGCACTGCCGGTTTCAGCCTGAGCCGGGGCGGTGGACGATGTACATGGCGATGTGGGCGATGCTCGCGGTGACGACCATGCTCATGATCGGACTCGGCTACGCGCAAGCAGCCATTGGGAACACGCCCACCGCCTGTGTGTACGGCTTGCCCGTCGCCGTACTCCTCGCCGCGGGACTGTACGGCTCGGCGGTATTCGGACAGCGCCTCGGCCGCGCCCAAGTCGCACTGTTGAACCAGCAACTGTACCGAGCACTCCGGGACGCGGCGTCGAGGTCGGGGCAACGGAGTGCGGACCCCGAGTGAGTCTCGGCAATCCGCACGCCCGACGTTGAGTCCGTCAGCCGATCAAATGTGGCGGGCGACGAGCTCGTCGACCTTGGTCTGCGAGCCGGGGTTGCCCACCAGCTTGTCGACCACTTCGCCGCCCTTGAAAAGAAGCAGCGTAGGCACGCCGCGGATCCCGTACTTGCTTGGCGTCTCCGGGTTGGTGTCGATGTCGAGTTTCACGACTTTGACCTTGCCCTGGTGCGTCGCCGCAACCGCTTCGACGTGGGGGGCCAACGCTCGGCAGGGACCACACCACGTCGCCCAAAAGTCGACGAGCACGGGTACCTCGGAGTCGAGCACCTCCGCCTGGAATCCTGCGTCGGTGGTGTCGGAAATGAGGTCGCTAGACATGTCGGGGAAATGTAGCCCCAAACAGCAAAACGTCGTAGCCCCCAACGCGTAACCCCGCGCCGGTCCCGCAGCACCACCTCGCGGATCTGGCCGGCTCGCACGATGCCGCCGTGTGGAACCGCGCGACGGACGTCAGCGGCGACAACCGTTCGGCCTATGCTACGACCGAACGGTGAGAATGCGGTGGTGTTGGCTGGTTTCGATGGGGGTCGTAACGGTTGCGTGGAACGCCAATGCCGCGCCGCGCCGATACGACGGCCACGCCATCGTGCGCATCGAGGCACCCCAGCCCGAGGAGATCGCGGCACTGGTCTCCGCGGGTGCGGTCATCCTCGGCGACCGCCCGGGTCCAGACTCGGTGCACCTGCGCGTGCCTCCGCAGGCCAAAGCGATGCTCGCCGCAACCGCTGCGGTGGCGGAGACTCTGGTTGCCGACGTGCAGCCAGGGCTGGATGCCGAGCGTGCACGCCTCGCCCTGGTCGGCCCCGTCACGCACGGCGCTTCGTTTTTTGACGACTTCCGCGATCTCGCGGCGATCAACGCCCACCTGGATGCCCTCGCAGCGGCCCACCCCGGCATCACGGAGATCGTTTCCGTTGGGACATCGCTCGAGGGTCGACCGATCCGTGGGATCGCGATCCGCGCGGGGGCGGCCGACGGACCATCCCTGTTGCTCACGGGCACCATGCACGCGCGCGAGTGGCTCTCGACGATGACCGTCACGTGTCTCGCCGACACTTTGATCTCCGAACATGGGGCCGACCCGGCGATCACCACCGCCTTGGATGCGGTCGGGATCATCGTTGTGCCAGTGCTCAATCCCGACGGCTACGTCTATAGCTGGGAGGCCGAGCGCTACTGGCGAAAGAACCGACGAGACGGCGTGGGCGTCGACCTCAACCGCAACTTCCCGTTCGAATGGGGCGGCGAGGGCAGCAGCGGCATCCCGGAAGAAGAAAACTACCGCGGCACGGCCCCTGCGTCGGAGCCCGAAGCGGCAGCGCTCATGGCATTCATCCTTGCCCAGGACACCCTCGTTGCGCACGTGGATTATCACTCGTACGGCCAGTTGCTGTTGTACCCGTGGGGGTACACCTCGACCCCCACACGGGATGCCGCCGAGTTCCAGGCTCTGGCCGAGGCGCAAGTGGACGCCATGGCGGCCGTGCACGGTCGACAGTACCTGCCACTGCAGGGCTCGGAGCTTTACCTCGCCGCGGGTGTCGCCGACGACTGGGCGTACGCGGACGCCGGCCTGATGGCGTTCGTGCCTGAGTTGCGCCCGGACTTCGAAGGTCCGGGAGACTTCGTCGTCGACCCGTCCAACATTCGGGGTACCTGCGAGGAGACGCTGGCGGGTGTTTTGGTGCTGGCGGAGTGGGCGAGCGAGGGACTCGAGCCACCCGACACCACTGGCGCCGATGATACGGACACCACAGGCCAAGGCACCGAGAGTGGGCCCACCGACAGCACGGGCGAAAGTACTTCTTCCAATGCGGACACAACCGGCGCGGTCACGACATCTGCGGACAACTCGTTCCCGGGGGGCGAAGCTGGTGGGCCACCGGGGGACAGCAGCGAAGGCGACGGGACCGGTGGTAGCGGTGGCGCGACCGAGGACGAGGGCTGCAGCTGCACAACCGAGCCGCGCCGCGGCCCCTGGCTCCTCATGCTCGCGATGCTCGGCCTACTGAGACGACGGCGAGCACTGACGTTGCGTCAGTAGTTGCGGGGCTACTACAGCGCCAGGTCCAAAGCGTAGCTGTTCTCGGCACCATCGAAGCCGTGGACCGAGACCCAGAAGCTGCAGGGCGTGCAGTCGTCGTCGGTGACCTCGTACTCGTAGTGCTCGTCGGACGTCACGCTTTGTCCCTGGGCGATCGTGCAAGTGCTTGGGTCGGCCTCGGTGCACGGGGTGACGTCGACGCCGTCTGCGTCGAAGAAGTGCAGGTCCAGATCCTCATCGTCGCTGGTCTGCGTGAACGTCAAGTCGACATTCAACGTCTCGCCCGTGAACAACTCGACCCGGTAGTAGTCGTCGTCGCCAGAGCACAGCATGCGATCGGTGTTCGCGTAGCCATCGGGGTAGATCTCAGCGTAAGTCGCCATGGGCTGAGAGTCGTCATTTTCGAGGTCATCGTCCTCACACGTGCCACCGCTGCACTCAGCGGGTACGTGGTTGTACGACAGCGTGTAGTCGTTTTCGCCAGCGTCGAATGTGTACACTCGGGCGAAGTAGGTCCCCGCTGGCAAACACTCGTGGATAGCCTCGTCGCTGCCCGCGGCCTCAGACTGCGCAACTGGTGAGCCCGCAGCGTCGTACAACGACAACTGAAGATTCGTGGAGTCTCCACCCGCGATTGCGACCGTCAGCGAGCCCTCGATGACCTCGAGCGCAAACCAGTCTTCGTCGTCAGCATCCTCGGCGGCACAACTGGTCAGTTCGTGCTCGCCGACCGACAGCGCCGCCGCGTCCTCCTGCGTGTCGTTGTCCTCGAGCGCGTCGTCTTGGCACGTCTTGGGAGGCGGACCGCACATCCCGCTATCGGGCACGCACTGCTGCATCGTCAGGCCATCGACCGAAGTCACATCGGTGCAGCTCGAGCCATCGCCACACATGCCCCCTTCGCCGCAGGCGGCCAGGCAGACCTCGTCGCCGTCTAGTGGCGCACAAAGGTCAGTATCGCCACCGCACTGCACGTCCGCGCTGCAAGGTTCACAAGTTTTCGCCCCGTTCCCCCCACCACCATTGGTCACCGTCGACCGGAACGTTCCGTCGGTCGGCGCGTCCACAAGGTGATCGCAGTCACCGTCGGCGTCGTCGTTGTCCTTGACACTAATAATGTAATAGACGGTCTGGCTGTCTCCCTCGGCACCCGAGGCGACGGGGTTGGGAATACGCCCGTTCCACGTGCCGTCCTGCAGGTCACCCGACTCCAGAGACATCTCGACAACATCAAGCGTCGCGAAGTCGATCGGAAGCGTGGGCTCCTCGTACGTGAAGTACAGCAGGGGCTCACGTGCCAGGCCCTCTTCGTCGATGATGTTGGCGACGATCTCGAGGTCCAGCACGGTGGAGATATCGCGCGGGTCGTGCCGCACGGTCGGAACCCCGCCCGGGCAGTCGGACTTCGGCGCGGACCGGAGCACAACCAGGAAATTCTTGAGCGTCGGGCTCTCGCCACCATCGTCGGCCGAGAATGTGATCGGGTAGCGGTCCTCTTCGAGTTGCGCCCGGGTGGGGCACCACCGCCACGTCGCCTCAATGCCGGATTCCTGCGCCATCGTCGCGCCTTCGAGCGCTTGCACCGTCGACAACACGACCTCGGTGTCGTCCGCGTCCTCGACGACAACGGGCACATCGAGACAGGCCGCATGGGCAAGGTCGAGCGTGGTGCCCGAACCGATAGGCTCGCGAAAAATCGGTGCCCCGCCGTCGGCGATCGACGCAACTTCGACCAGGACGGTGATCGTGTCGCGCCCATCGTCGTCCACGGCGTGGAAGTCGAAGAACCAACTCCCAACGCTGCCGGCCAACGGCGTCCAACGGAACACCGCCGTTCCGTCGGGCCGTCGGGTCAGGGCCCCCGCGCTTTGGATATCGGGATCGGGGGCCGAGAACTCAAACTCGATAGGGTCGCCGTCGGCATCCGTCGCGCGCAAGTTGATGACGAGTTCTTGGCCCACCACCGCGCGCTGATCGTCGACGGTCTCAAGGTGTGGCGCGCTGCCCGAGCCTGCGCAGCCGGCTACGAGCATGGACAATCCCAACGCCCATCCTGCGCGCGGATCCCGTCGTCTCACTGTCTTTCCCCCCGTTGTCTTCACCTGGCCGCCTCCCCACCCCGTGTCCGTGCAAACGTCGTGCACGCCGACATCCACCGACATCCCACATGAAAATACCCGATATCCGGGAATTCGTGGGAGTTCGGCGCAAAACAGGCGGTAGGTGGCCACGACAGTCGCCACCGAAGCTGGCCCGACATGCGCTCCCGGTGCGTGGGTAGGCTCACCCCTCGCTAGTCGGACGCGTGACTCGTCGATCCGAGGCTCCGGTGGAGATCGTGTTCGACAACCGCACGCGACCACGACAACTCGTCTCGTGCCGCCGCCGACAGCGCGGCGCAGTCTTCGAGCGGTCGGGTCGTGCCCGACGGCAGGTCAAAACACGCCCCTTCGCGCGCAATGTCGCGGCCACTCCCGACGAAAATCCGGTCAACGCCGACCGAGGATCCATCCGGTAGCACAACCGGCCGCGCCCGTCCTTCCGAAGCTATCGACACCCCGACGTAGCTCGGTGGTGCATCGACGCCGAGCAGGTCGAGCACCGTCGCACCAATGTCGATCTGCCCAAAGGGCACCGCAGGATCACGCGCGACTGCGTCAACGCCTGGCGCCCAAATGATCAACGGGACTCGTCGCATGCGCTTGGGCAGATCGGGCGTCCAAGCATGCCACCCCGCCACCGACCATACCGAACGGCGATTCTCGATCCCAGTGACGTGGTCGCCATACAGAGCGACTACCGTGTGGTCGGCCAGGCCGCGCTCGGCCAACTCGCCCATGAAACGCGCAAACGAGGAGTCGAAATGGCGCATTGCCTGCAGGTAATTGCCGACCGCGGTCTCGCCCAACGCACCGAGCTGCAACTCTTCCATCGCATCCGGAAAATCGTCGTACGGGTGGTGCAGCGACAGCGTGATCATGAAGGTGACCCACGGCTCGGGCAGCGCGGCGATGGGCTCGACCATGCGTTCGAGGAACGCGCCGTCAGAAAGCCCCCAGCCGACCATGGGCCCGGGCCCCAGTTCGCGCCGAAACATCGAGTCGGAAAAACCGTAGCGCGGGTGGATGACCGCGCGATTCCAGAACCCGCGCGAATACGGGTGGGCGGACAACGACGCGTAGCCGTGCTCGCCCAAGACGTGTGCCATTGTGAAGAATGCGTTGTCGTCGTGGCGAAAGCTCAGTGCCCCTTCGGCGAGCGGATGACCCGAGGACAGCACAAGGTATTCGGCGTCACTGGTGCGTCCCTGCGCGGTCTGGTCGTAGACCGACAACGCCAACCAAGCATCACCCTGGGCGGCGGCGTCGAGGTATGGCGTCACCGCCTGGCCTTGGACGACCAGGCCCCGCGCCCACGACGACAGCGCTTCGACCTGTAACACGACGAGGTTGTAGCCCTTGGCGCGTCCCGTCACCGCTGTTCCTGCGGCACGGCGGGCGGCTCGCTCGGCGAAGAACGTATCGAGGTTCGCCCGTGCCTCGCCCGTCGGCGGCTGTGGAGCCGGCACCGCATCGCGCACCTGTCGCGCAAACTCGAGCAGATGGGCGCCAAAAAGACCGAAGCGTCCGACGTTGTCGAACTGTGAAAAGACGCGCGCACCGAGTTTCCCCCGCAGGCTGCGGTTGAGTCGACGCACCGCGGGGGTGACCGCCAGCGCCAACGCGACGACGACGAGCACGCGAGTGCAACGCGCAACCCGAAGGCTTGGGGACGGCGCGCGCGGCCCAAGACTCAACGCAACGATCACGGTCGCGACGAGCCCAGCAGCCAACCATAGATGCTGCACCGAAAGCAGCGACGAGACCGTCCCGTGCGCGTCGCCCAGGTGATGCAACGCCGCCAAGGCCGTCAGCGGAATGATGCTGCCGAAAAACTCGAGGTACGCCAGGTCGGCCACGACCAACGCCGTCGCCACCACGACCGTCAACGCGGCGCCCCACCCCTGCGCCCGAGCCGGGAGCAACGCGACAAACAGCCCAGCGAATGCCGCGCACGACCAAGCGACGGCAGCGCCGCCCTCCCAGTAGGCGGGCCCACCGAGTTCGACAAAGACCTCGCCGACCAGGGCAACGGTGATTGTGGCCCACCCCGGCAGCAGCACGCGCTCGAGCACCCAGATCTGGTGCGAGGCTCGCCGGGTGCTGCGCGGCATCATCTTGCCGCGCAGCATCATCTTGCTGCGCGGCACCATGTGATTACGACGCATCGCCACGACGGCGATCGTCAAGAACACAAGCGCCACCGACAGACCGACCGCCACTCGACTTGCGACCACCGCGATCGATGCGCTGCCTGTGCGCGGCGGGCCAAACCACGCGACGTGCTCGCGGACCATCTCGACCTGCAATGTGTACGGCCCGGGCGCTGGCGGCCCCTGCAGTCGCATATTGAGCGTGGTCGTCTCCCCTGGCAAGACGTCGTGCGGCAGCACCGTGCGCATGCCTTCATCCACGACCTCCCCCGCCGGATCCAGCCAGCGGTAGGACAGATGATCGGCAGTCGATTCCGACCACGCGTCGGCCCCGTCGTTGCGCAGCGTCACCATCAGCGTGCGCTCGCGACCAACCCAGACCGCGCCCGGGTCTTGGACCGCCAACACCGACCACAGCAATCGGGCCGGGGTCACGGTCGTCTCGATAGGGCCCCCACCCGAGGTGGGTGGACCAAACCAACGCACATGCTCGCGCACCGGTTCCCACTGCAGCCAAAGTCGCCCGGGCTGCAGCGGCGCCGCCAAACGTGCGGCGACCAGCACCGTCTCCCCAGGCACGACAATCGCGGGAAGTTCCGTACGCAGCCCCTCTTCCGACCGCGCGACGCCATGCTCGTCGAGCCATCGGTAGGCCAAACGATCGCCTGCCTCCTCGCGCCAAGCCTCGGTTCCCGTGTTGGTCAGCGACACGGTGATCGTGGCGAGTTCCCCGGCGGCGAGGTTGGCTATGGGGTCGACTTCTGCCCAAGCCCAAGCCAGCGGCGCCTCGCCAACCTCGACGTAGGGGTCCCACGACGATGCGCCTTGCTCGACCTCCGTCCAGCCCAGGCCCTCGCGTACCATCGCCCACTGCAAGTGGTACTCGCCCGACATCTCCGGCGCGTGCACCGTGGCGGTCACCGTCGCCTGATGTCCAGGCAGCACCGCGGGCAATGCGGTGCGCTGACCGTCGAACGCGACGAGCCGGCCATCGGGAGTGAACCAATGGTAGGCGAGGTTGTCGGCGGACTCAGGCGACCACGCGGCGCACCCCCGGTTGTCGACCGTCACCTCGACGGTGAACTCGCCGCGCGCAACGACGTCGCCTTGGGGCTCACCTGCGGTGACGGCAACCGCGAGCGCGGGGGCTTGGCTCGAGACGATCGTGACCGACGCCCGACCGCGATCGGTTGGGATCCACCGCACGCCTTCGCGCACCATCGTCCAGGCCAACGTCAAAGCACCGGGCTCAGAGGGTGCGACCAGGCGTGCCTGCAGTTGCACCGAGCTCCCGGGGGCAACACGCTCTGACAGCAGCGTGCGGGTACCGTCGAACACGACCGCCTTACCGTCCACGTCCTGCCAGTGGTACGAAAGGCGATCGCCTTTCCCTGGCTCCCACGCCTCGGTGCCCGTGTTGAGTAACGTCAGCGGTACCCGGGTCGCTTCGCCCGGACACAGCGTTTTGGGCGAGGCGTGGGCCATCACCTTCGCGCGCAGACCTTCGGGATCAGCAGACGCCTCGCCCGCCCACAGCACGCTGACCGCTGCGCCAATGAGCAACCACAGCAGGCCCGGCAGGACCGCACGCGGCCAGATCACGCGGACGGCGAGGCGTCCGCGTGGAAGCGCTTCATCTTCCGTTTGATCATTTCTTTTTTGACCATGCCGACCATGTCGACCAGCAGCTTCCCGGTCAGATGATCGTGCTCGTGCTGGAGTGCGCGGCCCAGCAGTTGGTCGCCACCGATCTCGAACTGCACCCAGTCGAGGTTACGCGCGCGCACGGTTGCGCTGCGTGGCCGCTTAACGTCGACAAAAACCCCCGGAAACGACAGGCATCCTTCTTCCGCGATCTCGGTCCCGCC
>JAESSZ010000236.1 GCA_016763875.1 Nannocystaceae bacterium | reverse complement strand
TGCAGACGTTCCCCTCCGGCTACGGTTGGCGGGCCATCGAGAGCACCATCGTCTGGTTTCAACACCGACCCGATGCGCCCGGGCGGGTTCACTGGGTCGACGACGACGGGCAACGATCGGCGACAACGCCACGAGGTGCCCGCGCCGTTGGGTTTGCCAGCGCGACGCACCTGCTCGCGGTGGGAAAAACCGCGGATCTCGTGTGGACAACGACGGATGCGGGCGAAACCTGGCAGTCGCAGCCGCTTGCCGTGCACGGAGACCCGGCCTCGGTCCACATCGCTCCGGGTCCTCCAGGCCTGCTCCAGTGCAGCCGGTTCGCCTGTGCAGCGCCGCCTGTCCTTTGGGCCCACCCCGATCTGATCGACGGACTGCGGTACGAGAGCCCGACGATCGTTGCGCCGTATCGATCGCAAGACTGACAGTGACGGCCTACGGCGTCGGGCACAGCTCGTCGAAACGCGCGAACTTCTTCTTCGCCGCATCGTCGAGCTTGCCCGCCTTGTCGATCGTCTCGCGCGCCGTTTTCACCGCTCCGCTCGCGCAGCTCATGACTTGCCGTTTGAGATTGTGGGGATTAGGCCGCTTGGCGTTTTCTTCGATCTCGGCTTCGACTTGGGAGATGGTCCAATCCAGCTCCGACAGGGGGCGGTCATAGTCGCACACCTGCACCGCCTCGGCGGCCAGCTCGGCGTCGTGGAGCTTCACTTTCGGTAGACGACGATGGACATCGCTG
The DNA here is from genome assembly GCA_016763875.1 of Nannocystaceae bacterium. Taxonomy (GTDB): domain Bacteria; phylum Myxococcota_A; class Polyangia; order Nannocystales; family Nannocystaceae; genus JAESSZ01. The sequence continues at coordinate 4,479 of JAESSZ010000236.1, read as the reverse complement.
CAGACCAACGACTCGGCCATTGACTGCTTGGCCAGGCCCGCGCGGACTTCGGCGATGTCCTTCTTCGTCGATTCGAGGGCTTCGGCCACCAACGGGTCGATCTCGACGGCGGGCTGCCCCCCGTCCGCCTCGGGTGCGGCCGGGGAGTCCTTGGACGCGGCTGCCCCGGGACTCGCCTCGGTTTTGTCGCATCCCGCAGCGGCGGTCACGAACATGAATGCAAGGGGCACAAGGGTGGTCAGCGTCGGTCGGAACATCGTGCTACCCCCCAAGACGGCCGCCTGCCGACAACGAGCGCGAACGGTCGATTTTTTCTTGGGCGCGGACGGCGCGGGCATCAACACCTCTCCCAGCTGCCTGGCTATCGGCCGTGCCCCCGTCCCTCGCTTCTGAGGCGGGAGTCATGGGGCCCGGTCCGGGTCATGGGCTCTCGGGCGGAGCGTTGACCCCAACGCTATCAGCACGCTGTTCATCGTCAGAGTGCAGCACCAAGCGCGCGCCCACTCTATCGGCGCGACCGGATTCCGAGTGAATCCAGTCGCGCACAATCTGCTTATTTACCTACGCCCAGGCAATGCAATATCTGGTTCGGACTCAGCATCGCAGTTCGACGCACGACGACCCACACGAGTTCCAAAACAGTACGCACGACAGACGATCATTCCGCATGCCACATTGGAATATCGGATCTATGATCACCGACTGCGGTGCGCGCTCGCAATGTACCTTGCGAGGCGAGTTGATGAGTCGGGACCCGCGCCGCAGGACAGCATCGATGAACAAGTACATGTCAGCGGCGTGCCGGCTGCGCAGCATCTGTTGGGTCAGGATCGCCATCGCCCCCCTCGCTGTTCCTCTCATTGCGAGCCAGCTGGCATGTAGCGTCCTGGACGAGGAGCTGTACCACCATGCGGAGGAACACGCCGAAGAGACGGCCACTGACTCAGGAACCGCCGGAGCTGGCATCGCAGTTGAGATCGGGTCGAACCGGTGCCCAGTCCCGGAGGACGACATCATCTCCAGCAACGACGAAACGGTCTCGGGACTCGTCTCTCTCAGCACACTCTCCGACGACATCCAGGACTGCGGCAAGCTCACCGGGTTCGATGGTCCCGATGGCGTGATCGGCATCGAGTTGGCCGCGGGAGAACGCGTACACGTGGAGGCGAAGTTCGCAACCGTCCCGGGCGAAGTCGCTCCAGACGTGGATATTGGTGTGTACCTCATGGACGGTTGCGACCCGACGACATGTCTCAAACGGGTTGAGCGCTGCCCAGCGGGCAAAGGCGAACATTTTGCGTGGTCCACCGATACTCAGGGCACGTACTTTTTTGGGTTTGACACAAAGGCCTACGACGCAGATCTGCTCGACCCAACACTCGAAGTCACTGTGACGTTCCCTCATTGTGGCAACCGGGAACTTGAGCCCGGAGAAACCTGCGACGATGGCAACCAAGAGTTAGGCGATGGGTGCGACGATGAGTGCAACGGTGAGTTGAGCGACGCGAACGGCACGGTGCCGGTCGAACTGGAGCCCAACAACTACTATCGTACCGGCAACGTCCTGCTCGTCGGCGTGGACGAGAAAATCCAGGTCAAGGGCCACATCGGTGGCAGCTGCGACCTGGACTTCTACTTTGTCGATATTCCCGAAGGCGGCTTTGCCCGCGCTCGGCTGCTGGGTGAAGACGGGCAGGAGTGCACGTCAGGTGCGCCGACCCTCGTGCTCGAGTTCGACGACCCAACTGGCGCGGCCGAGTTGGGCAAAGCGAAAATCCCAGCCGACGAAGGGGGGAGCAACCACTGCCCTGAATGGGACGAGACTTCGTTCGCCACCAACGCCCTGCCGGCCGGGCGCTACGTGATCGAGATGAAGCCACCCGATCAAGGAGTCGGCATTGACCCCTTCCCGTACATCCTTGAAGTCGAGATCGTTGGCCCCCCCCCGCCACAGTAGCGAACGGTCCTCGCTGCTGTGCTTATTCCCCCAGAGACACTCCAAGGCCCCAATGCCCCGCTGGACCCGACTCCGATTTCTGCTCGTCCCAATGCTGTCGCTCGCATTGGTAGTCCCTCTACCCCTTCACGCCGAGCCGCCATCCGCGGCCGACCTCGCGGCCGCGACCAACGCCTACAGCACGGCGCAGGCTGCCGAACTCACCGGAGAGTACGCCGCGGCCGCGGACTTCTACGAGCTCGCCAACCACGCTGTCCCCAGCCCAGAAGCGTTGCGTGGGGCGACGCGCATGCGGCGAAAGGCCGGGCATCTCGGCGCCGCGGCAACCCACGCGACCCGGCTCCTGCAGATCTATCCGGAAGACGACGAGGCGGTCGCCGTCGCGATGGAGCTGCTACGACAGTTGGGACCAGACCTGGCCCGCGTGACAGTCCGCTGCGAGAGCGCGTGCGGGGTTGATGTCGACGATGCGGTGGCATCGGACGCGCCACAGACCGAGCACATGCTGTACATGGTACCTGGCGATCGCACGGTCACCGCCGTCTTCGAGTCCGGGCTTGAGGCGATACAGACGTTGACGACCGAGAGTGGCGCACGCGTGACCATCACGTTTGAGCACCCCGCGGATCCGACCCCCGCCGCCGTTCCGACCAGCAGAGCAGGACCACGCCTCATCCCCGCTCAGAACAAGGCGACCATCGATGACGCCCCTAGCGGATCGGTACGACGCAAGCTGAGTCCGGCGTGGTTTTCGGTCACGGTGGTCGCAACGGCCGGGTTAGGCGCCGCCACCCTCTGGTCGGGCCTGGACGTGTACAAACACAACGACAAGTACGAAGCCGACCCGACCCAACGTGGATTTGAGGATGGACGACGGGCCGAGGTTCGGACGAATATTCTCATCGCCGGGACCGCTGTTTTTGGCGTTGCCAGTGCGGCGTTGGTATTCGTCACGCGGTGGCGCAAGTCACCCAACACCCATGCGTCGGCGCGGAGGTTGCCCACGCTCTCGGTCAACGCGGCCACAGGCGCAGCTGGTGTCACCTACGGGGCCTCCTTTTGAGCGCGCAGCGTGAAGCGATCCGCCACGGCGTGTTGTCCTTCGCCCCGCGTGGCGACGCCGAGTTTGCGACCGCAAGTCTGCGAGTGGCCAACTACGATGTCTTCGAGTCCGGCACGTGCGGAGAGGCCGAAGATCTGTTGGAGACCCACGGCCCCTGCGGCAACGGCCACATCGTGGCGCTTCTCATCGAGGCCTCCAAAGACCCGCTGCAAGCCAAGGTGATGATCGACATCGCTCGCGCCAAGGTGGGTACCGCCCCGCTACCGATCATATTGATCCTCGGGGCTGAGCAAGCCGCACCCCTACCCGACGCGGACGACATCGCATGCCTACGTCACCCAACCTCGACACCCGCGATCGCGCGACTGGTCGCGCGTTGTGTCGCAGAGTGCACAGTGACGCAAACCGTGACCGCGTCCGGTCCTGGTGCGCCAGCGCCCAGGTTCGAACGAGATGACGCAGCGCTGAGCCCAGTGCTTGTGGAGAGACGCACCCGCTCGTGGACGCCCGTCGTCGTCGGACTGACGCTATTGCTCTTGGGCGGCGCGGCGTACGGGCTACGCACCGAGTGGAGACCCAGTCGTGATGCCCGGACGGTCCCGTCCACTCAAGTCTCTCCGCGGGTGGCTCCCGCAGCACTAGCGCCGACCGATTCGCCAGTGGTGGGCGCCAACGTCGATTCCCGCACCGATGGCCGGCCCGAGGAACCCACGCGCGATGTTGTACGGGTCGACACATCCGCGGACATCAGTCCAACCTTTGAGACGCGGGCCGGCACCGACGATTCCACCGATGCCACTCCGTCGGATCCTCTCCCGCCAGACGACAGCGTGGACCCCGTGGGCGCGGACGGGGTGCAGCCCCAGGCGCCCAAACGGCGTAGCCGCCGAAAGTCCTCTCGACGGGAGTCGACGCGGACCACAACGCAGACGCCTGCGGCCACGCCACCACCATCGCCGCCAGGCCCAACGTCCACCCATCCCAGCGTCAAGGCACCGAAAAACAGCATAGAGCCCAACCCGTACAAAGGCGCACAGTAGCCAGACCGTCCAGGCTTGCTGCCCCAACGCGCGGCGGGTTCACGCGTCTTCTAAGCTGCGTCGCATTCGAAGAACTCGCAGGTCGACGACGAACTCAGGCACGACGCCCCTGCGTCCCAGCAGCCCTGGCACTCGGGCGGAAGGCAAATCGACCCGTTCTCGGAAAGCAGGCAGGCCTCCCCAACGTTGCATTCTGCGGCTGACTGGCAGGGCTGCGAGCAAGTATCGCTAAAGTTCGGGTCCTGCGCGCCACAAGCGAGAAACTCGCAGGTGGCGTTGTCCGATTGACACTCGCGGGCGTCGTCGAAGCACGACTGACACTCCTGGGACAGGCATATGAGTCCGGCTGAGGTCGACGTGCACGACTGGTCAGCGTCGCAGCCCAAGTCGTCGGCGCAGGGCTGCTTGCACGTCGCGCT
>JAESSZ010000001.1 GCA_016763875.1 Nannocystaceae bacterium | reverse complement strand
GAGGGCGGCGGCGGGTGCCGGACCGGCGGCCACGACGGGGGCGGGGTTGTCCTGGCTCTGATGCTCCCGGGTCTGATGCTCCCGGGGTTGGGCCGGATGCGTCGCCGCCGTGGCTGAGCTATCGGTCGTTACTCAACCGGCGGGCAGTACGAAGTTCTCGCAGGCGGTGTCGATGATGTCGATCGCCTCGGCGAAGTACGGGGCGTAGTCCGGCACGCAGATCGGGACCTCGAAGCCGTTGGCGCCCCACAGCGCAGTAAACGCCGCCCTGTCGGCGGATTGTCCCGACCCACACGGACCGCCTGGCGCATCAATAATCGACAGGATGACTACGTTCTCGGCAAGGTCCGATCGCGCCGCGACGACGTCGTCGTACCAGGACTGCGGCGTGCCTGGGGAGTTGTCGTACTCATCGCCAATGTCGACGATGACGAGCAGGGAGTCGTCGCGCAGGAAACCCTCGTTGCACTGGCCAGCGCCGCCTTCGACCCGCTGCACCGCGTCGATCATCGCCTGCATGGGCTGCTCATTGCCGTCGCCATTGGTCCCGACCGTCGCCGCGCAGTTGAACGCAGTGGCCAAGTCGTCGTCTTCGGTCATGTAGTTGAAGCCGTCGGCAAACGGCCCGTACACCATGTTGCTCGACTCGAACCCGCCGGTCTGTGCGACGAGCGACGACAGGCCCCAGCACCCCGGAGCACCATCGGTGTACGTGTCGGTTGTGATCACCCCAACCTGATACGAGTCGGCGCTCTCCAGCGTGCCTACGATGCCGTCGATGAAGCCGGGGAAGCTGTTGACCAGGTTGGTCTGGTACGCCCCCATGCTGCTGGAGTTGTCGATGATGAACAGAAAATCGACCTTGCGGCACTTTGAATCCGCCAGTGGTGGCGCATCGGGGATGCCGCCATGGTCGAACACCACGGGCGCCGAGCTATCGTCCTCTTCGGGCCGCGTGGTGGCGGTCGTCCCCACGGATTGGGCCGAATCATCACTGTCGGCCCGCGACGTCGCGACACCGGTAGAGCCCTCGCCGGTCCCTCCAGTCGCCACGATAGTCGCGGTCCCCGTGTCCTGCGCCGCTGGCGATTCATCGGCCGCAGGGCAGCCGGTGAACAACAGCAGCGATGGTCCCAGTACTTTCCAGTCGAGCATCGAGATTCGTTTAGCCACGCATCACCTCCCTAAGAGCCCTAAGTTAGAGCATCTCCGGCGCGTTGAGGACCGTACCGCCGAACCCGGCCGGCGGTACGCCTACGACGACCTCGCCGACCGTGTTGGTGTTGTACGGCTGCGGAAAGTACAGCGCGTCCTCGATCCACCCGTGCTCGCCTGTCCCCCACACCAACCCGTGGGCGTAGTGGCCTTGGTCCGCAGGATCCCAGAACAGAATGGCCTCGCCACCCGGCGACACACGGAACATATTGCGGGAGCTGTAGTCGGTGACGTAGATGTAGCCACACGCATCGACGGCGATGGCGTCGTGCCAGTTGCTGCCGCCCGACGTCGCGCCCGTGGTGAAGACCTGCAGGCCCGACAGTGGGTTCATGGCCGCGTCGAAGTCGACGTAGTACACGATGCCGCCGCCACTGATGGTCCCGACGTACATTCGTGTTCCGTCCGGTGAGAAACCGGTCGAGTGCAGCGTTGGCCCTGGCGAGGTGACCACCGTCTCCAGGTCGCCGCTTGCCGGGTCGATCCTGTCGACGCGGTTGCCGCTGTTACCCATCGTGACGTAGATCTGCTCGTCGGGTCCAACCACGACCCCGTAGGCGCCGACGCCCGAGCGAATCACCTCGGTCGTGCCCGCCAGCCCAATTCGCGTGATCGCCCCATCGTCGGTGGCATGCGCCAAGTCCCCGTTGGGCAGCCAGTCCATCTGCTGCCCCGATCCGATGCCCGGAATGAACAGGCTCCAGTCGCCCTCGTACGTGGCGTCGATGAGCGAGTTTCCGTCGCTCCCGATGGCCCTTCCGTCGGGCGTGATCTCAATCCCGTGGTAGCCGCGGGCTCCGGGAATAACCTGGAACGAGACAAACTCGTCGGGCACGTCGTCGCAGTCGAAGTCGGGAATCGGATCCGCCACGATCGGTGCATCGGGCACGGTCCCCAGGTCGAACGACACCGGTGCCGGAACACCATAGGTTCCGCCGCTGGATCCGCCACTGCCCGACGTACCGCTGTCGGCGACGCCGGTCGTCGTTGTTGGGTCGGTTGTCGGGTCCGTCGTTGCGGCCGGGTTCACGACGCCGGATGAGTCGCCACCCGATGATCCTGTCGCTGTGCTCGATGAGCTCGAATCTGTGTCGGTGAGTGCGGGGTCTGAGCCGCATGCCGGCGAAGCGGCGCAGCAACAAAGAGCGAGGACGAGCTTGGCGTTCGAGGGCATGTGCAACCTCCGTGGGATCGACCAGGACGTGGCGAGCCCGACTACGGCATCATAGGCTCTGGGTTGACGACCGGCCCCTGATACTTGCTCGAGGGTACGCCAACCACCACCTCGGTCACCGTGAGTTCGTTATATGGCTGTGGCACGTACAACGCCTCAGCATTCCACCCGTCCTGCCCAGTGCCCCACACGGCCCCGTGGCCGTACAGTTCGAATTGGCCGGGGGCCCAGAAAACATTGACTGTGCCGCCAGGGGTGACGCGATACATGTTGGAGGAGTTGAAGTCCGGGATGTACAGGTTCCCGCACGCATCCACCGCCACTGCGTCGTGCCAGTTACTGCCTTGGCCGACGCCCGTGGCAAAGACCTCAAGGTCGGTCGTCGGGTCCATGGCGGCGTTGAAGTCGACGTAAAGCACTGTGCCGTCCTGGCCGATCGTCCCGATGTACGCGCGCGTGCCGTCGGGCGAGAAGCCCATGGAGTGCAGCTCCTGGAATCCCTGGGGTGCCGGAAAGAGGCTCTCTGTGTTGCCGTTGCTGGGATCGATGCGTGAGATCCCATTGAAGCCTACGACGTAGACCAAGCCGTCGGGGCCCGTCGTCGCACCATACGCGTACACGTTGGACTGGATGACCAGCACCGAACCATCCAGCCCAATCCGCGACAACGCTCCGTCGTCGGTGTTGTAGGCGAAGTCGCCGTCCGGCAACCAGTCCATCTGCTCCCCGTAGCCGACGCCCGGCACGAAGAGCGAGACGACGCCGCCATAACTCGACTGGATGAGCGAGGCGCCGTCGCTGCCGATCATCATCCCGTCGTCGGTAATCACGAGCCCGTGGTAGCCCCGAGGCCCGACGATGAGGTCCGTCGAAACCGCCGTTTGCGGGATCTCGGCGCAGTCCACCTCTTCAAGCATCCCGCCGGTCGTGCCGGTCTCGTCCTGCCCGGTGCTGGTGCCCGTGTCGGTACCGGTGTCTGCATCGGTGTCCGTATCGGTGTCTTGGCTCGCCGTCGTCGAGCCTTCGGCGGTGCCGTCTGGATCCGCGGTTTCGCTGCCGGGCGCCCCCGTGGAGTCTACGGGCTCGCCGGTGGATGCGGGCATCGCTGTGGTCTGCCCGCTGGTCGCAGACGGCCCGGTGGACCCGTTGCCGTCTGTGTCCGCGCCGCTATCGTCCGAGCACCCCGGCACAAACAAAAGCAACCCCGCCAATACCGCCTTGGATCTCGTCATCGATAAGCTCGCTCTTCGCTACTCGCAGGTTTGAATCGGAACGTTGCAGGTCTGGCCCGGTGGGCACTCGTCGGGCAAACCGGTACATGCGGTGTGGCCGTCGACGTCGACCGAAACGGGCGTTCGCGCGCGAATACGGAACTCGACGCAACCGCTCGAGGCATTGGTGGAGTCGACGGTCTGGCGGTACAGATTGCCGGAAGGAAAGCCCGACGTGCCCGAGCTGATCAGGGCATCGATGACGCTGGCCGGCACGGTGAAGTTTCCCGTGTCCGGCGCGTCGCACAGAAGGGTCGACGGCGAGGTCCCGTGCTGGTCGATGTTGATCTCGATGCGAACTTGGGCCTCGCCGTTCTCCGGTTCCCAAGTGAGCGGTACGTCCGTCCCCGCGGCAATAGTGACGGCGCCGCCGGTGGCTACAACGCACCGAATCCCGCGCCCTGCATGGTGAAGCCACCGCCGCCCTCCGCGTGCAGCTCGATGGAGGCCCCCGCCACGATCGCCGGGTGCGGAAGATCGGTCTTGAAGTAGCGGCTGTCCGCGGCGGGCTCCATCACGGCCTCGGCTTCGAGCCCGGTGATCGTCACGACTCCGACCTCCATGCGTGCCGGGAACGGCACGCAACCGCCTTCGGTGCACGCGTCGCCGCCACCGCAGGGCGGATCGCAAAAAGGGAACTCCGATCTGATGAGACGACAGCCGCCTTCGTTCGCGGCCTCGGTCAAGACGGCGGTCTGGACCAACGCTTCGCGGATCTCACCATCGATGGCCGAGTAGGTCTCCTCAAGGATGACGTCGAAGCGGCCGACCCGCTGCCCGAGGTCGCACTCGCCCGCGATGGGGTTGCCGCCGTCGTCGTTGCCATCGTCGGCCCCATCATCGTTGCCATCGTCGGCCCCGTCGTCGTTGCCATCGTCGGCCCCGTCATCGTTGCCATCGTCGGCCCCGTCATCGTTGCCATCGCCGTCGCCGTTGCCGTTGCCGCCATCGTCGGCCCCGGTCTCAGCGTCGTCGTTCCCCGTGTCGGCGGGATCGCTGTCGCTAGAACAGCCAGCCGCGAGCATTCCGGCGAGTGAAATAAGGGAAATCTTCATCACGAGGGAGCAATAGTTCATGGGGTCACACCTACTCCGCCTACAGGGTCATGGTCCCAGAGGGCTGAATCCTTCATCCTGGGAGACAACGCACCAGCAAGCTATCCTGGTAGCGTTACACGAAATTGGCTGGCTGCGGGTAAGATCCCGGTGAGACCGGAGCGAGATGCAGTGAAGCCCCGGGCCACAACCGGCCATAAAACGACGAGCGGCTCCCATGGAAATCAACCCGAACGGACGGCATGTGCGATGGATCGCACTCGGATTCTCCACACTGATGCTGGGCACCGCCCCTGCTTGCAAACCGAGCGATGACAACCCGCTGGTCTGTCATCTGGCCGACGATGGCGAAGAGGTCGACTACAGCCAGAAGATCGGCTGTCGCGCGGACTACGACCGGCTAGCCGCCAAACCGCTGAGCTCGGCGAAGTCGGGCGCGGTGTCCGCCAAGACGGTGTTCGACACCATCGACGAGCAGTTCTACATCCAAAACAGCACCAAGTACCCGATCCACTGGGACTTCGCGTTCGCCAATCTCTCGGGCGCCGGTCGGCCGATCGTGCCGCAGCTCGCCGACTTCAACCAAAGTGAGTACTACACGCCCGATCGGCGGTTCATCCTCGGCGCCATCACCTACTACGAGGGGCCCGAGGTCTGGACCTACGAAATCTCGCCGTACGATACCGCGTCGGCGGCGCAGATCGAGCTCGCGTACGAGGAGATCAAGGAGAGCGCCTACTTCGGCGAGGAACTGTTCTTCCATCCCACGTCCGAGGCCGTCTCGCGCGAGGCCGAAGCACTGCCGGCCTCGGTCAAGATCGTCACAACCGAAGAGCTGTACGCCGGTCAGCAGTTCCAGATCCTGAACACGGGCGAGACCTACGCCCAGTTGCGCTTCATCCGCGCCGCGGAACTCGAGACCGAGTTCGTCAGCTTTCGCGAGTTGGTCGTACTGGACAACGTGCCCAACGACATCGCCGTGGTCGCGGGCATCATCACCGAGGAGTTCCAGACCCCGCTGTCGCACATCAACGTGCTGTCACAGAACCGCGGCTCGCCGAACTTGGGCTTGCGCGGTGCGTTTGACCACGAAGAGCTGCGACCGCTGGCAGGTAAGTGGGTGCACCTGGTCGTCGAGGCCGACAACTGGACGATCAAAGAGACGACACAAGCCGAAGCCGATGCCTGGTGGCAGGACCACCGGCCGGCCACCGTCATGGTTCCGGACAAAGACCTCACGGTGACCGAGCTGACCGACATCGTCGACCTTCTGGATCCCGAACTTCCCGTCGCTGAGGCGATCAAGAAGGCAATCCCGGCGTTTGGCGGCAAGGCGACCAACTTTGCCGTGCTTCCCAAGATCGGCGGCAACCTCAACCCGCCCCGAGCATTCTCGGTACCGGTCTACTTCTACGATCAGTTTCTGCGCGAGAACGGTTTTGACACCCGGATCGAGGCGCTGCTGGCCGACCCGGCCTTCACCGGTGATGTCGTGACGCGCGATGCCAAACTCAACGAGCTCCGCGACGACATGCGGGTTGCGCCGCTCAACGCCGAGTTCGAAGAAACGCTGATGACCAAGTTGACGGAGGAGTACCCGGGCATCCGGATGCGTTTCCGTTCGAGCACCAACGCCGAGGACCTCGACGGGTTCACGGGGGCGGGGCTTTATACGTCCAAGAGCGGGCAGCCGGGTTCCGAGATGGAGCCGGTTGCAGACGCGGTGCGTAAGGTCTGGGCGAGCGTTTGGTTCTTCCGTGCGTTTGACGAGCGGGAGTTCCGTGGCATCGACCACCTTGCGGTGGGTATGTCCCTGCTGGTGCATCGCTCGTTCCCGAACGAAGAGGCGAACGGCGTCGCGCTCACGGCCAACATCTTCGACCAAAGCGGCGCGGAGCCGGGTTTCTACATCAACGTGCAGCAAGGCGACGCCTCTGTGGTCAAACCTGACGCAGGGGTCACCAGCGACCAGTTGGTCTACCACTTTGACTTCCCTGGGCAGCCCGTCGTTTTTGTTGCCCACTCGAGCCTCGTGGCCGAGGGGGAGACCGTGCTGACCAACCAGCAACTGTACGACCTGGGTACCGCGCTGAAGTCTATCCATCTGTATTTCTC
>JAESSZ010000235.1 GCA_016763875.1 Nannocystaceae bacterium | reverse complement strand
TTCACAGAGCACATCCAGTGACGAGGAGCCCGCCGTGCCGGCTTCGTCTGCGGTATCGCTGCCCGTCCCGTTGTCCACCCCATCGCCCGACGAGTCATCGGAGCTACCGTCGAGCATCGAGGTTGCGCCAGGCTCGGTGCCGCCGATGTCGCTCGCCGTCGAGCCGCTCGATGTTGCCGGTGCCGGGTCGGCATCAGCGTCCCCGCACGCTGGAAGCGCTCCGGCGGCCGTTAGCGCAAGAAACAATCCCAGAAGAACTCGCCCGTACACGAACAACAGCCTTCCATGCATCCCATGCAACGTCCAATACTTCGCCCTGTAGTGGGACCAACGATGGCGCCCGCGGAACACGGTGGGCAGCTTCGGTTCGTGGTGCGCAAAGCGGCACAAAGGTCGGAAGGCTGCAGTTGCATGATATTCACGTTCGGATGGAGGAGCGGGGTCTTCGATTGCTTGCCGCGCTCTTGGCCTGGAGTGCCGTTGTCGGTGGATGTACGCCGACGCGGTCGGAGTCCGAGGCGCGTGACACATCAAGGCTGGGGGTCGGCGAGTACCTCAAACGGTCGAGCAAGGCGGTATGCGACGCCCATCTACTCTGCTGCGATCGATGGAACACTTCGATCGGAACCGACACCGCCCTTTGCCATCCAACCTTCGTCGCTCGCGCTGAGCGGAGAATGGCCAGGGCGATCAGCCAAGGACGAGCCCGCTTCGATCCGGACGGGGCGGCGTCAGCGTTGGCCCGTCTTGAGCACCCAGATTGCAACGCCCTCGGTAACTTCGACCATGTCTACCTGACCGAGGTGCGTGACGAGGCATTCGAGGGTCAGAGGTCGCAGGGCGAGAGCTGCGTTGAGTCGTTTGAGTGCAAGTCGTCACACTGCCGTAGTGGACGCTGTGAAGAGCCAAAGCCGAAACTCCCAAGCGATCATCGCGTAGCCGACGTGAAAGCGGGGGAGGTCTGCGGAGCGCGACGGTGCGCCGAGGGCCTCCGATGCGTCGGAGGCGGTGACACCCCCGCACGTTGCGTTGAGGCCCTCGGCCCGGGACAACGATGCGACCCCAAGCGACGATGTCCCCATGGGTTCGTGTGTGCGGACCAGCGCTGCACCGCCATGCCCACGGTCGGAACCTCCTGTGACCCGCAAACCGCGGCGTGTCTGGAGGGCATCTGCGACGGCGGACGATGTAGGCCAGGAGTTAGGGGCGAGTCGTGCAGCGAAAACGGCGAACTCCTTTTCCTTGAGCCTGGTAGCCAGGCATGCGGCGTTGGCCTTCGCTGTGACCTCGCCCGACTGCAGTGCATTCGCTCTCCCCCTCTTGCTGGGTAGTGTGCCTCGGGTGTGGTCACCCCGCCCAGTGGATGAGTGCCATCGACACGCCGATCGCCTACGACACGTTCACGCTGGCCTTGCCGTAGTGAGCACGCCAAAACGCTGCCGCCCGGTAGCTCCGGTCCATGGTAGCCCTGCGGCCATGTTCATCGGCCGCAGGCTCCCCACGCGCATGGTCATCGGCCGCGCGGTTCCATCGATCTTGGGCGCCCTGCTGTGGGCGGCAGTTATTCTCGCTCTGTATCTCTACTCGGGCGTGCAGGTGATGCGAGTGCCGTTCCTGCCCATTGCGACGATGGGCACGGCCGTCGCGTTCTACGTCGGCTTCAAGAACAACTCCGCGTATGACCGGTTTTGGGAGGCACGAAAAATCTGGGGCGGCGTGGTCAATACGAGCCGCGCTTGGACCAACGCGGTGCTCATGTTTGTCTATGAAGACGACGACACCGAGCGGGTCGTCCTGGTTCGCCGACACCTGGCGTGGGTCAACGCGCTTCGGATTCAGCTCCGTACCTGCTCCCGCTACCATGAGTGGCGCGAGCGGCGGCGCGAGAAGTTCGGGTGGATCAAGACCGTCGAGGAGAACCTAAGGCAAGACTTCGATTCTGAAGTCGGCCAATTCATCTCCGCCGAGGACCTCACCGAGATCGATGGCAAAGCCAACCGCGCCACTCAGCTGGTGCGCCTCCAGGCCGAACATTTACGCAGACTGTTCGACCGCGGATCGCTCGACCTCTTCAAGCAGCTTGAACTCATGAAGCTCCTCGAGGAGATGTACGCCCTGCAAGGCAAATGCGAGCGCATCTAGGCCACGCCGTTTCCCCGCCAGTACGCCTACTACGCGCGTATCTTCGTCTGGGTGTTCGTCGCGCTGCTGCCGTGCGGTTTGCTCGACGTTTTCGCCGACTCGATAGCCAGCGGCGGCGCGATAGCCAGCGCCCGAATGCCCGCGGTCGCGATGATGTTGAGCTCAGCGCTGGTCACATGGGTCTTCGTGACGATGGAGGTGGTCGGCGACTTCAGTGAAGATCCCTTCGAGGGCTCCGTGGCCGACGTCCCGATGAACGCAATGTGTCGTACGATCGAGATCGACCTCAAGCAGATGATCGGTGACGACGACATTCCCGAGCCCGAAAAGCCGCTGTTCGGTACCGTCTTGTATTAGGGACCTCGCGTCCGCGGCGGCAGCAGAGGCGAGCGGCGGCACGACTGTTGCGCGCGGCGCAGGGCGCGGCCTACGCTCGGGGCGTGCTGGACTGGGACTTTCGGGGCAACCTCGACATGCAACCTGAGGGGCCGCTGTACATGCGAATCGTCGGGGCGCTCAGCGAAGGGATCCGTACGGGTCGGCTTCGCCCGGGGGTGGCGCTTCCGGGTACGCGGCGGTTGGCAGAGTCACTTGGGGTCCATCGCAGCACGGTTCTCGCGGCTTTTCGAGAGCTTGTCAGCGAAGGGGTTCTGGAGGCTCGCCCCAACCAGGGCACGTATATTGCGGAAGTCTCGGGGCCCAGCGAGCCCGGCGCAGCGGTGTGCTCGTCACCCGCCGTGCAAGCACCTCGTCTCGCACACCCGCGGCGCGTTCGCTCCCAAGCCGCGACCCTGACCCTGAGTCATCTTCCCTGTGGCGCCGATTTCCCCAGCGTTCCGCTCGCTCGGGCGTACCGGCGTGCCATTGGGCGCCACGCATCGGACGTCCTAGACTATGCCAACCGCACGGGGGATGGATCGACCTTCGGCATGCTCCGCCTTCGAGAGGCTCTCGCCGAGATGCTCTCGCGTACGCGGGGCCTCCCGCTCGCGGCAGACAATCTGCTTGTGACCAACGGCAGCCAAATGGCGCTGTACCTGATAGCGCACACAATCGTCACTCCGGGCGATGTCGTCGCAGTGGAGTGTTACGGATACCAACCCGTTTGGGAGGCGTTCCGCCTCGCGGGGGCCAAACTCGTTCCCATCCCGGTCGACGGCGAGGGGCTCTGCGTTGACCGGCTCCAAGAACTCGCGAAGCGGACGAAGATCCGCGCCGTGTACGTCACCCCTCACCACCAGCATCCGACCGCGGTGACACTCTCGCCATCACGACGACGCAACCTGCTCGCCGTGGCCGAGTCGGAGAACATCACCGTGATCGAAGACGACTACGATTGTGATTTTGCCTACGATGGCCGCTCCGTGCTCGCACTAGCCAGCGCCGAAACCGAGGCGCAAGTCATCTACGTGGGATCGCTGGCCAAGGTCCTCGGGCCCGGCCCTCGTATCGGCTACACGGTAGCGCCGCCCGCGGTGCTTGCGTCGATGGCACGCAGACGGGCTTTCATCGACAGACAGGGGGATCACGCGCTGTCGTACGCCGTCGCCGAATTGCTCGAAGAAGGTCACCTGCGTCGGCACGTTCAACGCCTGTATGGGGTCTATCGCGGGCGCCGAAGTGCACTGGCGCACGCCCTTCGATCCGAGCTAGGCGGCGTGGTTACCTTTGACGTCCCACGAACCGGAACCGCGTTGTGGGGTCGGGTCGCACCGGGAGTCGACGTGGAGCGTTGGCAGGCGCGGGCACGCGAACGTGGCGTGCACTTTCACGTCGGACGCTCGTTCGCTTTTGACGGCAAGCCCTGTCCGTTTGCCCGTTTCGGCTACGCCTCTTTGGACGAGGACAAGCTCCGCATAGCGGTCCAACGCCTCGTCTCTGCCCTGCCCCGCCCGCGATCTTCAACACGACCGGTATGCGACGTTTTGTGACAACCGGATCTAGGGCCGCGCGCGCTCGGCTGCTACCTCATCTTTACATGAGAGTACCAACCGTCTTGACATTGTTGTTCCTCGCGAGCTGTGCGACGGACGCCGGGTCCAGTGAAGAGGAGGCCGCGGGTTCGACGACCGCCATGAGCTCGAGTTCCGGCGCTTCGGAGTCTTCGCCGAATCCGACCGGCACGGGAACGACCAGCGAGAGCAACATGCCATCAGACTCAAGCACAGCGGCGAGTTCTGACGAGTCAGGTTCGAGCGGCGGGGCTGGCACAACCGCCGCTTCTTCCGAGAGTGATGGTGGGCCCTCCGAAAGTAGCGGTGGTGCTAGCGAGAGCAGCGGTGGCGCTTCCGTAACGCCATTGTGCACGGTGTACTGCGACGAGTTCATTCCAAACTGCAACGAGATCCCCGGCGCCGAGGCGTTCGACGACCGCGCCGACTGCGAATCGACGTGTGCGGGCTTCGACCATACCGGCGTCTCCGGAACCTTCGTCGGTGACACCGTGCACTGCCGGGTAGACCATCTCACCTTCGAGCCGAACCCAGGGCCCGGGTACTACGAGTTGCATTGTTTCCACGCTCAGGAGCACCCCACGAGCCAGTGCGTCTGATCCGAAGTCCATCGGCGAAACCAGGCATGTGCCGCCCCCGTTGTGGAGCGAATACCTCGCGCGCGAGTTCGGTAGCATGACCGAAGCCAACAGCCGCTTACGGTCCCTCAAGTTGGTGGCATTGGCACCACGGGGGGCCGGTTGAACTCCGGTGACCGCACGGTCGTGGCCACGCCGTCGACCTCGACCGAGACCTCCACATCGTAGGTTCGACCGCGTGAGGACTGGCCGTCGAGCTTGCTCTCCACTGCGGACCAAGAGGGTGGCGTTATCTTGTAGCTGGTGCGGGCCGAACTCGTCGCCGCGACGCTCTGGTCCCAGGCGGTGTATGCGTTGTCGGCCTCGGACCACTTGGAGGGCATCCGTGAGGGGAGCGTGGCGACCACGCTGTCTGTCTTCACATCGCGAAGCGTGATCTCCACGATGCTGACCTTGGCGTTTGTTGTACCTCGGTTGTCGAACGTGAGCTGCAAAGTGGACTGCCGACATGCGCGCCGCGCCATAGCGACCCCTTGCATTGGCGCCTCAGCCCGGACGGAGCCAGGCTTGGTCCGCTTGGTCCGCTTGGTCGGCTTGGGCATCGCATCTTTGGCGGGGGCGGACGCGGGCTCAGATGGTTTGGCGGCACCCGGCGGGTCCGGACAATCGCCCTCGAGCAGCACGGACCCGACGGCCACCTCGAGTGGGTCTGCCACCGGCTTGACGTCAGGCTCGTGCACGCTGCCCTCGCCGACCGGCCTACCGCCGTTGACCGAAGGCTCGTTGGACACGGCAGTCGTACATCCGCCGACGGTGCAGCAAAGGGTTGCGAGGACGAGCAAGGTTTGTGGGTTGATCTGCATGAAAGACTCTTGTTGTTCGAGTTGTCTAAAGCGTGCGTAACCACGCCACCACGGCCGCGCGATCCTGCAGCGGCAAGTCAGTTCCGAATTCGTGACCAACGATCGCTCCCGGTCCATGCGCAGATCGGCTGAAGTCCGGCTGCAGACGCAGAGGATCCAGGAGGTCTTCGAGGCTGACGACATCACCGCTATGCAGATAGGGCCCAGCTTTGGCGACGGCGACCAGAGGTGCGGGTCGGTACTTACCCGTGCCGCGAGCGCGCCCGTTGGCGAGGGCGGGATCAGTCCCGATCCGCGCTGCAAGCACCGCACGTCCGCTGCCGTTGCTATCGCCGTGGCAACTATCGCAGTACAGCGCAAACAGGGCACGGCCGCGCATGGCCAGCGCGGGGGACTCACGCTGCTCAGCGGGCTCGGGCGGCTCAAGCGAGTACAGATACATCGCGAGGGCCCAGGCGAGTTCACGCGGTGGTCGGACACGCTCGCCGCTGGCGTGCAGCATCTGGGTCTCTTGGCGGATCGCGAGTGCGAGCGGCGAGTCGTGCACGATCGTAGCCGCCTGGGTCAGGTTACGGAGTTCCCGGAGCCGCCACAGGTCGGGAATCGACACTGGATCCTGATCGTCATCCTCGGTGATGTCGGCCCGTCCCGGTCCCCAACTCGACATTCGCGCGGCGAGCTTGTGGTTCAGCTCCCCGGTGGCGCGGTCGTAGGCGAGCCGCATCGCGCCGTAGTCGAGCGTCCTACGCGCTCGACCCACGACAACCTCACCACGCTCGATCGCGGTGTGGCACAGCGCGCAGGTGATACCCAACTGCTCGCCGCCGTCGACATCGCGGTATGCGACGAGGCCCGGCACTCGGCCGTTGCGGTCGTGCTCCAGGCCGAGCTCGTCCGCGGTGCGCGTTGCAAACGCGAGTTGTGCGGCCGGCTCTGGGCGGAGCGGATATCTGAAGAACACCTCGCGGCCCAACTTCACCCATGCGTCCATTGTCTCGGGTCGCGTGCCGTCCCAGAGCCGAGCGGCGGCTGGGCCCAGCCGGACGGGGCGACCAGCCTCGAGCGACGCAAGGTCATCCACGCCGAGTTCTCGGCTGCTCGGGTTCCATGCCGGCAAAACATCCCAGCCGGTTCGACCTCGACCGTAGGCCGCCAGACGCATCGCGCTGTAGAGGTTGTCCGGGTTCGCGAGCGAGTGCATCAACGCGGCGCGGCGTGCAGGCGCATCGTCAAGGTAGGTTGGCGCGTGTGCCAACAGCCAGGTGTCGCTCCAGGCCGCGGGGGCGACGTTCTGTGCGTTCGACGATGGGGGAGATTCCGACGGTCCGTCAGACGCGAAAGCCGCCGCAGCGACGCCGACGAGCCCGACCAAGAGCGCCGCGGTGGATGCCGTTTGCGATGTCCGCCAGCTCGTCAACTCGAGTGCGATACTGGCATGGAACCCGCTCTAGAGCATGTCCTCAAGATGGAGGAGCTGCTCATCGATCCGGTAGCTCTTACGCCTCGCTGGCTTAGAAGAACTCGCTGGGGCTGAGTCGCGGCGGCGCTTTGCCTCCAACACAAGCAGCGCTGGGTACTCGACCTGGTAGCTCACTCGGAACTCGCGCCGCTCTTTGGGGGCGAGCGTGAGGTCCCAGTGCAGTAGTCCCTGTCGATTCGGCTTGGCGCCATCACTGATCCGGACGCGGTCGACCCTGATCTCCTTGTTCTCTGAGACTGGAATCCGATCGGCCAGACGAAACGTGGTTGGCTCCGATGAGAGGTTCTCGACCGTCACGATGAACCCGACTTGCATCTTGTTGCGTTTGCCACGGACCAACGCGCTCTGCTTTCGATCCAACTTGCGCGACATCTTGATGTGGTCGGCCACGCTCAGGAACACCGAGAATTCCTCACCGTCGGCAATAAAGTCGATCTCTGTAACCCCCAAAAAGGAGCCATCCTGATACAGCGCCACCTTCCCGGGCAGCAGCGACTGCCCCGTTGAGTTGAGCATCTGTAGGCTGCGAGCAGCATTGAGCGACTGCTCTGGCACCGCGATGAGCTTGTGGTGGGACTTGAGCCGGCTGGCGCCGATACGCATGCGAACGGGGTGTCCGTCGCCCCGCACGCTCGGCGCGGCCAAAGCGTTGAAGTGTGCGGTGGTGCCTCGGTCCTTGAGACTGTCGAAGATCCGAACCGTCTTACTCTGGACCACGGCCAAGTACTCCAAGTTGCTCTGGTAGGTAGCCTCGAACGATTCCGACGTTGCCGAGCGTTTGTGATGCACCCTATTCCACAGCTCATTCTGGCCCTTGAACGCCTGCTGGGCGCGGGTGAAGGACGCGTGTTTTGTCTTGAGGACCCGCGTGGCGCTGTGGGTGTCGCCCAGAACAAGAGCGTTCAGCTCCGGAATCCGCACCGCTTCTGTCGAGGACTGCGTCGAGAACGACAGCGCTGCATCGGACCAGTCCTCACCGCTCGTCTGGGTCACGACCGCAAATGAGAGGACCTCGACGGACTCCGCATCCTTGGTGTTGGCCCGAAGCTCGTGCGTCGGCTCCCAGGCCGCACCGGGCATCATGTAGGTCAGCTCCACCGTGCTTGGCGTGGGGCGGCTACTCTGCAGCGTGACCAGCACGGTCGTCTGCTCTAGCTGAAGCAGGCTGGCCAGCTCCGCGAGCGTTCGCTCGCTCGCCTGGAACTCGGGGGTGACCTCGCCGATCTTTCGCTGCACGGCACGCCGAGCCTTCGCAGTCGACCGCAGTGCATCGCTGATGAAAGTCAGCACATCGCTATAACTCTCGACGCTGACGTCACCGATCGTCGTGTCCTTGCCGATCTTCTCGAGTGAGAACGCCTTGATCGCCTCGATCTGGTTCTTTTGCGCCTCAAGCACCGCAAGCTCATCGCCCAGCGCGGCCAGATGCTGCGTCAACTCCTTGTGTTGGGCCTCGGCCGTGCGCTGCGCGGCATCCTCTGACTTCGCCAGGAAACTGCGGTCGACACGAACGTCGACGATTCTTCCTTCGCTGGCGGAAACACGCACGGATGCGTCATCCACCCAACCCGGGAGCCCCCTGAATGCAAACACGGCAGACTCGTTCGAGATCTCCGTGCTCGCCTGCCGAGTGACGCGAGCTCGATCCGAGTACACGGTGACCTTCGTCACCGTCGAGTTCAGTTGCTGTGCCTGAGTGCCGACCGGGGCGTCTGTCGCATTAGGGACATCATCCAACGCAACCGTGGCCGGGACGGGCATTTGATACGGCGTCGGGGCTGGGGCTGCGATGTGTGGGTGTGCGCAACCGAGCATCCCAAGAGTCGTACCCAAAGCCCACAATTTCACCACGTTGTGTTTTGACATCTTTGCTGCAGCTCCGCCGCTCGCCTACAACGCACGACGGCGAACAAACGGTCTCCCACGCGAAATCGGGCCACGCCGATCATGCCCATGTAGTGGTCTCGCCCGATGAGCCTGCCTCCCCTGGCTACTTCCTGGCTACTTCCTGGCTACTTCCTGGCTACTTCCTGGCTACTTCCTGGCTACTTCCTGGCTATTTCCTGGCCATACCGGGCTGCACCAGCGACACGAAGCGGGCCACGACGTCGGCCGGAGCAAGCTCGGGTGCCTTCTCCAACCACCAGGAAATCGTCGCACCAAACCCGCCCGCGATCGCTTCCACGGCCAGCGTGTCGCCCTCGGGCCATCCGGTCCGGACAAACCCCGCCCACATCTCGTGCATGAGTTCGGCCACCAGCGCACTCCCGCGCCCGTGCGAGAACATCGCGTGTAGCTGGCGAAACTCAGCAACGTGCTCGGCCATCGGTAGGCAAAAGCTAAGTGCAGGGTGCGTGTCCGACTCGGCAACGGACAGCGCGGCATCGACGCGCTGCTGGAGGGCCGCGCGTAACTCGTCGATACTCCCCTGCAGCAGATCCTCCTTCTCGGCGTAGTGCGCATAAAAGGTCGAGCGCCCGACGTCGGCACGCTCGGCGATCTCAGCCACGGTAATCGCGTCGAAGCCTTTCTCGAGGATGAGCTGGATCATCGCGTCGTAGAGGGCACGTTGCGTGCGACGTACTCGGCGGTCGGTCTTGGCCATCGGTTGCTCGAAGTTCCTGGACAAATTGGGCGAAATGTCCCGATCCGGACGTCTGAGCGCGACTGTCGCTCGTCCTGGCGGGTCCTCAGCAGCATGCTGCTTTCGGGACACAGCGTCCAGGAACTCTTCAGGAAACCCCTCGTGATCATCTCGCTCAACAACGTCGACAAGACCTTTCCCATCGCCGGCCGTCCGTTTTACGCGCTGCGCAACGTTGACCTGGAAATCGAGCCGGGGGCGCTGGTCCTTGTCGTTGGCAAGTCCGGTAGTGGCAAGTCCACGCTGCTCAACATGATAGCCGGGCTCGACCGACCCAGCGGCGGCGAGATTAGGGTCGCCGATACGCCCGTGCACGCGTTGGACGAGGACGCCCTCGCCCGATTCCGGGCACGCAGCGTCGGCGTGGTTTTTCAGTTCTTTCAGCTGCTGCCCACGCTGACGGCCGTGGAGAACGTGATGTTGGCGATGGATTTCGTCGGCACGATCCCCATGAAGGGGCGCCGCAGCCGAGCGCTCGCTTTGATGGACCAAGTCGGGGTCGGCGATCAGGCCGACAAGCTGCCCGCCACCCTCTCGGGTGGACAGCAGCAACGGGTCGCGATCGCCCGCGCCTTAGCCAACGACCCGCCGTTGATCGTTGCTGACGAGCCGACCGGCAATCTCGATAGCCAGACCGCAACGCAGGTCCTCGGTCTGTTCGAAGCGCTCGCGGCGGCCGGCAAGACCGTCGTGGTGGTGACCCACAACCCGGACGCGAACGTCGACGCCTCGCGGCTCATCACCATCGTGGACGGGCGGATCGAAGCCGACGAGAGGCGGTCCAACTGATGCGCGCGCTAGTCAAAGTACTGCGGGATCTCTGGGTCACGCGAGGGCGGGTCGCGTTCATGGTGCTGTCGCTGGCGGCGGGCCTCATCAGCCTGGGCACCGTCCTGTCGGCCCGCGGAGTCTTGCAGCGCGAGATGAACCGCAACTATATGGAGACGGTCCCCGCGTCTGCAACGTTCGATGTCGGCGAGCAAGGACTCGACGACACGACCTTCGAAGCGCTCAAGCGCCACCCCCAGGTGGCACAGGCCGCCCGACGAACGACACGGTCCGCTCGCTGGAGAAAACCCGGGACGACCCCGTGGGGACGCGCCACCTTGTTCGTGTTCGAGGACTTTGAGCACCAGGTACTCGCCAAGCTCAACGACGAGTCGGGGCTGACCGTCCCTCCGCCGGGCACCATCCTCGTGGAACGCAGCGCGATGGGCGTCCTGGACGCCAACGTCGGCGATGCCGTGGAGGTCACCACGGCCCACGGCAGTCCCGTCACACTGCAGATCGTGGGTGTCGTGCACGAACCCGCGCTCGCGCCCGCTGTCACCGAACAGGCCGGCTACTTCTACGCCTCGGTCCAAACCCTGGCTCTTCTCGGGGAGCAGACGGGGCTCGATGAAGTGCGGGTTTTGGTGGCGGACGACGCTCTGGATGCGACCGCAGTCCAGGCCCAGGTCGAAGTCATCGCACAGTGGCTGGTGCAGCGCGGGGTCGCCCTGCACGAAGTCCGCGTGCCTCCCCCCGGCAAACACCCGCACCAGGCCGCGTCCGAAGTCGTGCTGTTGATGTTCTCGATCTTCGCGGGCCTCACGGTCGTACTCGCGGCGGTGCTGTGCGCCTCGTTGCTGTCGATCACGATGGCTCGTCAGGTTCGCGAGATAGCGGTCATGAAGACGCTCGGAGCCACCAAGGGGAAGATCCGCCGGATGTACGCGCTTATGCTCGGCATCATCGCCGTGCTCGCGCTGGCGGTGTCCGCCGTCCCAACCCGCGTTCTGGGTCGGCTGGCGGTGGACGGAATCGCCGCACTCATCAACTTCGACATCGCGAGCTACGAGGTCCCCCTGTGGGTCTATGCAATCCAGATATCGATCGGGTTGTTGCTTCCATTGCTCGCGGCCGCGCCCGCGATCGTCGGGGCAAGTCGCGTCAGTGTGCTGCGCGCGCTCAACGAGCACGGCGCGCGCGTCGCTCGACCGGGGCTGGAACGTTGGGTCGGAGGGCGGAGCAACCGCGTGCTGCAGGCCGCGCTCCGCAACGCGCTGCGTGTTCCCAAGCGGCTCTTGCTCACCGTCACGCTCTTGGGCGTCGGCGGCGGCCTGTTCGTCAGCGCTTGGAGTGTCGCGGACGCGTGGGACGCCATGACGGACCAGGTGTTCGAGACGCGACACTATGACGTGGAGGTTCGTCTCAGCGACCCTGTATCGCAGTCGCTCCTCGACGCCATCCAGGACATGCCACGGGTCGAAGTTTGGGGGTTTGCCTCGGTCGCGTTGACCTCCGCCTCGGGCGTGCCTCTCAACCATACGTACCCCGACGGTGGCCACGGGAGCTTCGCGCTCACGGCGGTCCCCGACGATACGCAGCTGGTGGATTTCGCGGTGCGCTCCGGTCGGTGGCTCAACCCGGGCGAGGTCGACGGCGTCGTGCTCAACCAGCTGGCCGCCTCCAGGATCGGCGACGACCCGCTAGGCAAGCGGGTCAAGATGTTAGTGGAGGGCGTCCCCACGGAGTGGACCGTCGTTGGCGTCGTCGACGAGGTCGCCTCGCCGGCCGCGGCGTACGTCGGTGCCACCGCGTTCAGCGAGCAAACCGGGCAGCCACTGGCGGCACTCCGGATCGCGACCGGTACCAACCGTGACCCGCAAGCGACGCGCCAAGCCATCGCACGGGTCGAACAAACCCTCGCATCCCAGGATGCCCACATCGCCAGCGTGCTTCCGCTGGAACTCTTGTTCAACGCGATGGGTGCCCACGTGGTCGTACTTATCCGGTCGCTGTTGGGCTTAGCGTTGCTAATGGCCGTCGTCAGTACGCTTGCCCTTAGCTCAAGCATGAGCACCAGTGTCGTGGAGCGAACCCGAGAGTTCGGCATCCTCCGGGCTATCGGTGCGCGTCCGAGACAGATCCGCCGCATGGTTCTCATCGAAGGCATATTCACCGCGGTCCTCAGCCTCCCGCTTGCGCTGCTCCTCGCCGTCCCACTCGCTGCGACAATCGGTCGGGTCGTCGGGCTGCTCTCGTTCGGCATCGCCCTGCCCCTGGACATCGCGTGGCTCGCGATGGCGGGGTGGTCGGTCGGCGTCGTCGTCGTCGCCACCGTGGCTTCGCTGGCGCCCGCATACGGCGCGACAAAACGCTCGGTGACGGAGGCCCTCGGCCATGTCTAGACGATCAGGACCGGTCTATCCACGAGCGATAGTGCGAGTTGCGAACGAGGGTCGGCTTGGTTATCAAGGAGACCATGCGGCGCTTTCCGGCACGACACGTCCTTGCCCTGTTCACGGTTGCATCGCTGACGGGTGCTGTCGGGTGCACGCTCAAGAAGTGCGAGGACGGCAAGTGCGGCCGCGCGAAGAAGGAGAAAGAGGAGCCCGAACCGGCGACAGAGGCGCCGCGCACGCGGGCCGACTTTGGACCGGGTTTCGCGGTCGTCAAAGAGGCTCTGCTGGCCGACGTCAAGAACTGTTTCTTGCCGGACCCTTCGCTGTGCTTGGACGACGACGCGCTGTTCGCCGAGGTATTCGCCAAGGTTCTCGGACAAGCCGGGGTCGAGAAACGGGTTGGCGCCCAACTACCGACCGACGGCAAAGCGCTGAGGTTCTTCTTGCAGCGGGCATCCATGAGCTATCGGCTCGCCCAAAAGGCCACGCAGCAGCGACGCGACGCTGTCGAAGCCTTGATCGAGGCCCGCTACGCCGCGCCGAAGATCGAGCAAAAGGGGGCACGCGTCG
>JAESSZ010000234.1 GCA_016763875.1 Nannocystaceae bacterium | reverse complement strand
GCTGGCGGTCCTGCCGCCGGCCGAGGCCCGGGCGGCGCGGGCCACCCGGGGCGAGTCGGACATCGACCACTGCCCGCTCAACTACGGAAGCGAGCAACCGCCCGCTGCGAGCGTGCTCAACCTCGATGCGGTCAACCAGCCGCTGTCGGTCATGGCCCAAATGTGGGGCGAGACCGACAGAGTGCCGCTGGTCGACCTCGCCCTAGGCGGCGAGGCCTGCCGCCGCTAGCTGTTCTTGAGGCGCTCAGCGAGGGCGGAGAGGTCCATGTTGAAGTTGAGGACGCGCTCTTCCCTGGGCTCGCGCCGCGCTCCCCCTTTGCCTCCGCCGGGTCCACCACCGGAGCCGCGGCCGGACCCACCACCGGATCCACCACCGGATCCTCGCCCACGATCCGAGCCGCGACCGCGACCGCTGTCCCGATCGCTCCCGCCATCGTCCCGTCGGCCGCCCTTGCCGCCTGGCTTGTCCGAGCTGCGACCGCGTCGCGGGGCCTGGCCTTCGGGGCGTTCCGGTCGGGGCATCAACGCCCGTAAACTCATCCCGAAACGCTTTCGGTCTGCGTCGATGTCGAGCACTTTGCCGCGAACCTTTTGCCCGATGTGCACCGCTTGCGACGGGCTCTCGACAAAACCGTGGGACAGCTCGCTGACGTGCACCAGGGCTTCCTGAGGCAAGCCAACGTCGATGAACGCGCCAAACCCGGCGACGTGAGTGACGACCCCGGCTAGTTCCATCCCGACCTCGAGGTCGGCGAAGGACGCCAAACCAGGCTCGTAGTCGATAGCCTCAAACGCGGGGCGCGGGTCAGCGCCGGGCACACGAAGTTGCTGTAGCAGAGCATCGAGTGTGGGCTGCCCCAGCGGGATACCGCCCATCGCGGCCTTGCCGAGGTACTTACTGTGGTCGAGCTTTCCTATGAGCTCGGCATTGCCCAGCAGGTCGCCGACGGTGACGCCAAGGTCCGCGGCCATCTCCGTGACTTGTCCGTAGCGTTCGGGATGAATCGTCGTCCGATCCAGCGGGTTCTCGCCGTCCTCGATCCTGAGAAAACCAGCCGCCTGCTCGAACGCGTTACCTGCGACGCCCTCGACCTCAAGCAGCTGCGCGCGCGTTCGAAACGGTCCCGCCTTGTCGCGATGGGCCACCACGGCCTTGGCGGAAGCGTGAGAGAAACCAACGACTCGCGCGAGACGATCGGCCGTCACCGCGTTGATGTCGACGGAAACCTCAGAGATGCAACTGGTCACGACCTGCTCCAGCGCGGCGCGCAACTCCTCTTGGTCGACCTCGTGCTGGTACTGACCGAGGCTGAACTTACGAGGGTCTATCTTGATGAGTTCGGCCAGCGGCTCCTGGACGCGGCGGGCCGCCGAAGTCGCTCGTCTGACCGCGGTGTCGGTGCCGGGAAGCTCTTCCTTCGCGACGCGACTGCCCGCGTAGACGGCTGTGGCATCACCATCGACCGAGGTTATTGCCACCTCGGCGAGTGTTTCGACGTCGCGCTTCACTTCGCGGCATAACCGCTCAACGTCACGCCCGCCACCGGCCGTGGTCACCACAATCGCCGCGACCTTGTGCTGGACACACATCTCGGCGATGCGTGCTTTGGCCTGAGGCGCCTGAATCTTGGGTTGCAGCGGGTAGACGTGGTCGGACGCGATGAGCCGACCGTCCTCCCCCACGACCGCGATGCGACAGCCGGTTTCAAAGCCGGGGTCGATACCCATGACGGGTTTTCTTCCGAACGCGGGTGCCAACAGGAGCGGGCGCAGCGCTTCGCAGTAGTCGCCGATCGCGATGCGATCGATCTTCTGCTTGAGCATTTTTCGCGCGGCGTTCTTGATCGTTTTGCCGAGCGTGCCGTGCCACGCCTCAAGGCAGACGCTGCGCAACAGACTCGCGGTCGGGTTGTCCTCGCGTAACGCCAGCGCCTCGCCCATCACCGCGGCGACGCGCGTGTCGTCGACCTCGATATCCAGGCTGAGCGTGCCTTCACGTTCCCCTCGGTGCAGCGACAGCAGGTTGCCCACGCCGACCTTGGCGCAGGGGTCGCGACGCCCAACGAGTTTCAGATAGCGGCTCGGTTTTTCTTTCTTGGCGGTTTTCTTCGCCTCGCCCTTGCCTCGACTTCGTTTGGGCCGGTCACCCGCGGGGGTTTCGGGCGCAGCGTCGCTGGCGGTTTCGGGCGCAGCGTCGCTGGTGGTTTCGGGCGCAGCGTCGCTGGTGGTTTCGGGCGCAGCGTCGCCCGTGGTTTCACTCGGAGGCGGTGGTGTCGTCGGCGAGTTCCCATCCGCGTCGCCGTCCGCAGGTTTTTGGGCGTCGAGGTCTGGCGGAGGTCCGCCTGCGGACGGTGCGTCGTGATCCGCGGGGGTGTCGGTCGCGGTCGCTTCGGCCTCTCCGGTCGAAGTCGCCTCGCCAGCATCGGACGGGGGCGCGGCGCTGACCGCCAAAACCGAGTCGGTTTCGGTGTCTTTCGTCGCGGTTTGCGCCTTGTCCGCGTCGCCAGTGTTTCGTCGACGCCGACGCACGCGTCGTTCGACAGCGGGGGTGTCCGCAACGCCTTGGGCCGCGGGTTTTTCCGGCCGAGCCTGGCTATTCCGAGTGTCGCGCCGATCCCCTCGTTTCTTTGGGCTCCTCTTGCCCGGTCCCTCACTCGCCACGAGTACGCCTTCGGTCAGCAGCAACTCGCGCAGCCGACGGCGAACCTCGGGATCGGACGACAGGTCGTCCATGCAGATCGCGCGTGCGCCGGCCAATGCCTGCGGGCCGGTTGCGTTTGCCCCCGACGCCGCGAAGGACAACGCGAGCGCGGCTGGCTCTGCGTTCGGATCGAACTCGATCGAAGACGCGTCCGGCAGCGTCTCGGTCGTCTCTGTGGCAGGTGGTACGGCAACCGCTGACGCAGCCGCCGTGGTTTGCGAAATCTCGCCGTCAACCGAGCTGCCTTTGGGGGCCGACTCGGACACCGCGTCAGGACTGCCGGACGCTTCCGCGGTCTCGACTGCCGCGGTCTCGACCGCCGCGGTCTCGACTGCCGCGGTCTCGGCTTCCGCGGTCTCGGCTTCCGCGGTCTCGACTTCCGCCTCGGGACCAGGGTCCGCAGCCTCGCCTTGCGTCGGTGCCTTTCTCTTGCGGCCGCGCTCGCCAGAACTCGCGTCGGCGGATGCCACCGTGCGAGTGCTTCCGATCGTCCACAGCAACGACGCCAGACCCGACAGTCCTTCGCGCCGTGCTTGAGCGGCAGCCCCTTTCTTGCGGCGCTTGCCAACGGCACGCACGTCCTCAAGATCGAGAGGCTCGCTCGCACCCAAAATCGCAGCCTCGACTGCGGGGTCGACTTCGCCTCGCGTCGCGAGTTCGGCGAGCAACTGATAGCGGCGAAACTCGAACGCCGCAGCGCCAGCCGCTCGCGCTTGGATCCGCTCCAAGTCGTGCAGTTGGAGTTTGCCGATCTGC
>JAESSZ010000233.1 GCA_016763875.1 Nannocystaceae bacterium | reverse complement strand
CCCGGGATGGACATGCACGCCCTGCGCACTGACCTTGGCGACGTACATGTGTCTCAACGAAGGAAGCTGGGGCGGACACGGGGTCAACCACAACCTTCGCAAGCCGAGCGCCCCCGCAGCACTGCTGGACAATGGGACGCTGCACTACTTCCACTCCCGCATGTACGGGACGTACAGGGTCACGCGCGCCGACACGCTCCGCTTTGTGTACGAACGCTCTGGCGCCGTGGGCACGCCCGACACCCAGCGACTCCGCGAGCAATCGCTGGAGCGCCTGTTGGGGGCCCGCGTTCGTCGGCAGATCAGTGAAGCTGAGCACGCGGCGGTCACCGATCGGATGCTCGAAGAAGGAGTCCAAGAGGAAGAACAAGAGGAAGAGCAAGAGGACAGGCCGCCCCCGGGGCCCGAGCATGCAGCCCCGCCGTCGGAGCTGGATCTCCACCTCGACCCGGACGCAACCGAGTCCGAAGGCGACGAAGACGACGACATCGTCGAGACGTCGCTGCCCGAGGACGAACCCGAAGACGACGAGATTCACTGGGACCTCGTGTTGCCGGAGGGGGAAGAGGTCGTGCTGACCCGCGACGAACAGCTCGAGTTCTTCGATGCACCGATCAGTGCCATTGGACTCAACGGACACGAGTACAGCTACGTCCGGATCTACGAGCACGACCGTTTCCTGCAAGAACCCGCTCGACCGACCACTGCGGATGACCGCGGTGGTCCCCCCTGTGCTGGCTTCATTGCCGCCTACAACCCGCTCAATGGGCAGCCGTACTATGCAGCGCCCGATGACCGCGGCGACCTGTTCATCTTCGAAGGCACCGGGCGGATCATGCCGCTGAACATCCCAGGCTACCGCGGCACCGCGTTCGAAGTGCGCCCCACACGATGGACGCGCGTTGAACAGGTCTACATCTCCAGCGACAGCAGGGGTCGTCTGAAGATCGGCGAAGGCGCCGCGATTGCGTCGAGCGGGCCAGTGCATACACGCAGCAAGCATCTGATAAGCGTCGTGACGTTTCCCGAAGCAAAGCTTCGCGCCCTTCATGACCGACGGCGAGTTCATCGTCGCGTGAGCCTGCAAGCGCACGCCGGTTGCGCCCTGGAGGTCAAGTCCCGGGACCACGACTATCCGGACCGCGCCGTTCCTTTCCCCACGCTGGACGAGTCCTCCCAAGATACGCAGTGGGCATCGATGGCGCAGGCCCGTACGACACGCATCGCCATTCGAAACGCGTTTCCCAGCCGAAACGAGGTGTCAGATGCCATCCGTAACGCGGACAACTTCGAGTGCCGCGTGACTAACAAGATTCGCCAACTCCGGGCCGGTGTCGACCAACGGCTCCGACGTGCACGGAGCGTCGCACGGAGGTTGCGACGTCAGCTGAACCGAGCGTACGCGCCGGTTGGGGACGAACCCGTTGAACAGCGCCCCAGCTTCCTTGAAGGAGTCCGCCAGCTCGAGCAGGAACGCGGTCCGCTCCGGGCCCGCCTTCAGGAAGCGACAGACGCGGTCGATGCCGCCAAGGCGGCTCGCCGGGCCGCCTACGAACGCTCCCAAGTTCCAGGAGCGACGAGAGCCGAACGACGAGCGGCGCAGGCCGACGTCCAGCAGGGGACCAGAGACAGAAGCGCAGCGCAAGCCGCGAAGAGACGGGCCGCCCGCGAGCTCAACCGTGCGTCCGGTGGGAGAGGACTGGCCCTGCTGAACGCCGTCGCACAGCTCGCGCGGGCCGGTCGCGAATCAGGCACCAACTGGCGATCGCGTGCTATCGCGGACCTTATCCACGAACAACACGTCCGCGTTGACGCGATCAGAGCCAAGCTGGCTTGAACAACGTCGGGCAGCTCCGGTCCGCGCGACGCCCCCGAAACGCAAAGACGCCCGACTCGCGGTGAGCCAGGCGTCTGTCGGAAGCGACCTACCGCCGCCTACGGAACCGGTGTGAATGCCATGCGAACTTCGACCTGCTGGTCGCCGTCGGCGAGGTCACCACGTGCCCGTGCTTTGCCAATGCTGGTATCGCACTAACACTCGGCGAACCGCCCGAAATCCACCGTCGTCCCCGGCATCGAGAAGACGATTTGCCGCGGCCTCAAGAGCGTCGCCGAGAATAATCGCCATCACGCCGGTGTCGCTACCCATATCGATCGAAGTCAGTGGGTCGCCGTCTCTGCCTAGGAGGTGCTCGCCCCACCACCAAGTGCCATTGGACTCCCGCCGCAGTTGGCCGCATTGGAGCAGCGCCGCCCCGTCTGTATTCGGTATGATCGACACCGTCCCCACAACCCAGCGGCGAAGGTCTTCGATCAACACCGGGTCGAGATGCGTGAGGGCTTGGTGTGAGGCAGAAAACAGACAACGGACGAGGATCACGCCTGCCTGCAGCTGCGTCTGGAGACGAGCAAGCTCGCAAGTCATCACCGGACTCTCCTACGCGACAGCTCGGCCCGCCCCAGCCCATCCGCGGCGATCGGGCGGAACTCCCCAACAACAAGCGACCCCTCGACGACGACTCCGTCCATTCGCAAGACTCGGCCGCGTGGCGCAATCGCCTGCCGACGACGCCCGTCGTGTCGTTCTTGGATGACCGCATCACGATCGTACGGATGGCCTCGGCTATTGCCGTTGTGG
This sequence comes from Nannocystaceae bacterium, assembly GCA_016763875.1. GTDB lineage: Bacteria > Myxococcota_A > Polyangia > Nannocystales > Nannocystaceae > JAESSZ01. Next base: position 1,101 of record JAESSZ010000233.1, on the reverse strand, counting down.
TGCCCGCGAGAGGCTCTGACTTCCATGGTTTCCTGCTGAGCAAGATCGGGGCCAGGCCCGAGATCGCCAACTGACGCCGACATCCGCCCTCTTGTTCCGCGCAGGTGAACCGCTCGCCGGCCAGGCCTGTGACCGGACCAACAGCCAACAGCCAGATACGCGGCAACGCCTGATGAAGGCTCACCGGGATTCTCCGTTGCACACGGCCTAGTGCATCTCGTCGATGTACTTATCCCAAAGACGGTCGAAGTTGTCGGCGTCCGCCGCGTCTTCGTCTGTCGGCCAGTGCCGGACATAGTTGGACACGCCGGAGACGCACTGATGGAAGTTGTAGAGAAAATCGTCGTCGGTGTACTCGTACTCGCGGTGTAACTCGACCCCCATCGTGATGCTCTTGCGTTCCGCCTTCGTCGGTTCCCCACCATCCTTTGTCCAGCCTGCGATCGCCCGAAGTTGCCTGCCGACCCTGACAATGACGGCGTCGTTTCGATGCTCCTTAGGGGCGTTTTCGTGTTGTTGTAGCGCGACCTCCAGTTCCCGCTGAAAATCCCCTCGACTGCTGATCTCGTCGCCGAATATCCCCGCCATCAGTTGTCTCGAAACGAAGTTGTAACGGGGGCGCGACTACGTTTCGAGATCGTCGACCCAGTCGTCATTGTTCTCGTTCGCGGCGATCTCATCGCTGGGCCAGTACGTGACGTAGAGGTTCAGACCCGAGACGCGCTTGTAGAACGCGTAAATGCTCGCGTCACAGGTGGCATCGTGCTCTTGCTGGAGCTGAAAACCCATGACGACGAGGCGCCGGTTCTCAACCGAGGGCGTCGCGCCATCATGCGTCCAGCTCGCGATAGCGTCGAGCTGCTTCCCCACGGCGACGATCACCGGCTCGCTGAGAAGCCTATCCGGGAGATTCCTGTGTTGCTCGCGCGCGAGTTCGAGTTCCCGCTGGAAGTCCGATCGGTTGTTGATCTCGTTGCCAAATATCCCTGCCATCAGATGTCGCCCCCAGTACCAACGCTTCGTCAGTTGTCGTCGATGTACGCGTCGTTCTGGTGGTCGGCAGCAACGTCGTCACTCGGCCAGTACGTTACGTAGTTGTTG
>JAESSZ010000232.1 GCA_016763875.1 Nannocystaceae bacterium | reverse complement strand
TGCTCGGTCGGCGGGCGTCCGCGCCCCCGCATCCCAGTCCGACGACCAGGATCCACATGGTTGATTGTCGTGTCGTTGTTGGTCGTGTGGTTGCTTGTCGTCTCATTGTGTCTCGTCCCGTCGCAGGTATCGACGGCCTGGGCGCCCAAGATTTCCGGGTCCGCATGCAACCATCACGACAACGTCAGCCTTGCGGTCAGCGCTCGGGACTCGCGGGTTTCGAAAGCGATGCCGCTTACCGGGGCCGCCGTGAGCTCCCGAGGCTTGGGCAGTCCGCATGAGCGAATCGCCCAGGACTTGCTGTTTGCCCCGCCCCGCCTCAGGTGCTGCGAGCGAATTCGCCCGCACGCTGTACGTGGTCTCGCTCGCGGTTTGGCGCCGTCGTGAGGCCCGCTAAGCCAGGTGCCGCGGCGCTCGCGCTTCGACCGAGGCACGTGTACCGTGCGCTCGGATGAACGACGCGACGGTGCTTGGGCCGCCACGATGGGTGGATGATGATGCGGGCCTCGCTGCGCTTGCCGCAACGCTGCGCGAGGTGCCGCGGTTTGCGATCGACACCGAGTCCAACTCGCTGCACGCCTACGCCGAGCGCGTATGCCTCGTGCAGGTGTCCACCGCCGAGTTCGATGTGATCGTCGACCCGTTGGCGGTCGACCTTGCGCCATTGGGCGAGGTCATTGCGTCGGAGTCGGTCGAAAAGGTCATGCATGGCGCGGACTACGACGTCATGTGCTTCAAACGAGGCTATGGGTTTTCGTTTGCCAACCTGTTCGACACGATGCTCGCTGAGCGGGTCCTCGGCCGTTCGAAGTACGGGCTGGGCTCACTGCTGTCGGAGCACTTTGGGTTTGCGGCCGACAAGAAGATGCAGCGGTTCGACTGGGGCCGCAGGCCGCTGCCGCAGCACGCGATCGACTACGCGCGGTACGACACGCATTTCTTGCTGACGTTGCGCGACAAACAGATCTCGGCCCTGACCGAGGCCGACCGTCTCGAAGAGCATGCACACGCTTGCCAGCGTCAGACCCAGGTCGAGCCGAAGTTGCGTCCGTTTGAGCCGACAGCGTTTTGGAAGATCAAGGGGGCGCGGAAGCTCGATGAGCCCGGTCCTGCGGTGCTGCATGAACTGTTTGTGCTGCGGGACGAACTTGCCCGCGCGTTCGACCGTCCGCATTTTCGGGTCGCGAACGATGCGACGCTGCTTGAGTTGGCGCGTGGGCGGCCGCTCGACTCGCGGGCGCTCGGTGCCGTCTTCGACCGGACACGGGGGGTGCACCCGCGTGTGCGCCGTCAGTACGCCGACCGAGTTCTCCAGGCTATTGAGCGCGGTGTCGACAAGGGCTCCGCGCCGCCGCAGATTCGCCTGCCGAGTCAGCCGCGCGCCGTCGTCGAGCGCTTCGATGCGCTTCGGGGGTGGCGCAAGACTGTGGCCGAGACCCGCAAGATCGAGCCGGACATCGTGCTCGGAAAGAACACGCTGATGGCGATCGCCACAGCGGCGCCACGTGACGCAGCCGAACTCACCGAAACCGGGCTGCTCGACGCTTGGGAGCAGCAGCGCTACGGCGAAGGCATTGTTGCCTGCCTCTCCAAATGCGGCTGACGCATCCTCGCTGGGCCGCTGCTAGGCCGCGCAGCGACTTCAGCCCGTCGAGTTACTCAAGCTCGCCCAGCGCGACGGTGAGATCCAACTGGACCGCAACGGGGTCGGCGTCTGCGGTCGAGATCTCAAGCCACAGGGTCGCGGCGAGTCCCTCAAGTGCCTCTGGCTCCTTGTCGTCGGGCAGAATAATCGCGATGTACGTCGACTCGAACGTACCGTCGGGCAAGACTTGAAAGCCGAGCGGGTAGTTGGCGATGCGCTTGAAGTGGTCGCCAAAGCCGTCGTTGTGCCCGTCGATATCGAGCCACAGCTCCACGGTCGGGGCATCGGCGTGCTGCCAATCCTCGGGCATCGGCGGCAGCGTGAACTCGCCGCCGCGGACAATGATCGGGAACATCGCTGATCCCTGGGTCCCGAACACAACCTCAAACGTGTCGCCGTCTTGCAGCGGGCGAAAGTCGTCTTGACCCCACCCTATCTCCAGCCACACCGGGTTGCCGTCTTCGGTCGTGCTTCCGTTGTCAGTCGTCTCGTGGGAATCGACATCGTCGCTGCTTGTGTCGCTATCGCCGGTTTCTTGGGGCGAGCTGTCCCCGCAGGCGACGAGTGAGAACAACGCTGCGGCCAACGTGCAGACGTTGAGGTGCAAGGGGGGGAACGAGCGAAGCATTGGCAAGCAATCCAAAGTCTATGGGGTCTATCGACGAGGTCTATCCGCAAGTGCGCCGCGGCGCCAAACCACCAACAAGGTTCATCGTGAATCGGGTCGAGCCCCGACGCAACCCGCGCACTCGGCGTTTGCCAATGGTGCGCCAGCAAACTACGCATGTGTGCGGTCTAGCGCGCGGGCTGGGGCCGCCGCCGGATGCATGCGCAGCCGACGCGGGGCCGGTCAACCCAGCGCCTTGGTGGCGAGTTCGGCGACGTCAGCCGAAAGCCCTTCGGTGGCCACGATCCGCCGGAGCGCCGCCTGCATCGCCGCGCCGCGCGCCTCGTCGAAGCGCCGCCAGTGGTTGAACGCGCTCACCAGCCGGGCCGCGACCTGCGGGTTGCGAGGGTCCAGCGCGAGGATCTTGTCGGCGAGTAGCGCATAGCCTTTCCCGCTGGCGTCGTGAAAACGTACCTGGTTGCGTACCGCAAACACGCCAAGCAACGCGCGGGTGCGGTTGGGATTGTCGAGTGTGAAGTCTTGGTGCTCACACAACGCGATGACCCGCTGCAGCGTGTCGGAGCAGCTCGACATCGCCTGGACCGAGAACCATTTGTCGAGCACGAGCGGGTCGTGGTGCCACTTCGCATAGAACTGCTCGATGGCTTGGTCGCGGTGCGAGCCCCCGGCTTCGACCAAGCGGACGAACGCGGACTGCACGTCGGTCATGTTGTCGCCGTTGGTGAGCTGCTCGTGGGCTAGCGACAATGCCTCGGTTCGCGCGGCATCGTCGGACTGGGCGCACAGGTAGCGCAAGATCGTATTGCGAAGGCGGCGCCGCGCGATGTCTTGGGTCTCGACGCTGTACGGGCCGGACGGGGCCAACGCGCGCCAAAGCTTGGCGAGGTCGGTGGCATGGGCGTCTGCGAGTTGCGATGCGGCAGCCTCTCGCACGGCATGCAGGCCGTCGGGGTCCACCACCGTCATGGACTGTCCCAGTAAACGCTCGTCGGGAAGGGTCATGATGAGCGCCTTGAGCGAACCGTCGAGACGTTTGTCGGTGACAATGCGTCCCCACGCGTCGACGAAACGCGCGTCGACGGGCAACGCACCGTCGGCCGCGTTCGCCACGTTGTCGAGCAAGATAGTGCGCGCGAAGATCTGCGCGGCGTCCCAGCGGCGAAAAGCATCGCTGTCGTTACCCATCAAGAACGCCAGATCGTCCGGGCTGTGGGGCGTCTGCAGTCGCACGGGGGCGGAAAAGTCCCGCAGCAACGACGGCACGACCGGGCCCGTGACCTTGTCGAACACGATCGTGTGCTGCAGCTCGGTCATCTCGCAGACCGCCGTGGTGCCTCGGACGGTGACCGCGCCCGCGCCCGCGCGTGGGTGCAAAGCGATGTCGTTGCCGTCCTCGCCCACCAGTCCGATAGCGACCGGCATGTGCATGGCCTGCCACTGTGGCAACTCGGCGGGAGCCTGTTGGCACAGCGTCACGGTGTACGTGCTGGCGTCGGCGTCGAGTTGCCCCTCGACCGACAGCGTCGGCGTGCCCGCCTGCTCGTACCAGCGCGAGAACTGTCGCAGGTCGATGTCCCCACCGTCGGCGATAGCGGCGAGGAAGTCGTCACACGTCACGGCCTGCCCATCGTGACGCTCGAAGTACGTGTCCATTCCCTTCCGGAAGCGTGTCGCCCCCAGCAGGGTGTGCAGCATGCGAATGACCTCCGCACCTTTGTTGTACACCGTGACGGTGTAGAAGTTGTTCATCTCGACGTAGGCGTCGGGCCGGATCGGGTGTCGATTGGGCCCGCGATCTTCGGCGAACTGAGCGGTTCTCAACGTGCTGACGTCTGTGATGCGCTTGACCGCCGCCGAGGTCATGTCAGCGGTAAACTGCTCGTCGCGGAACACCGTGAGTCCTTCCTTGAGCGTGAGCTGAAACCAGTCTCGGCAAGTGATGCGGTTGCCGGTCCAGTTGTGGAAGTACTCGTGGCCGATGACGCCTTCGATGTTCTCGTAGTCGTCGTCGGTCGCGGTTTGCGGCCGTGCGAGCACGAACTTGTCGTTGAAGATGTTGAGCCCCTTATTCTCCATCGCCGCCATGTTGAAGTCGGAGACCGCGACGATCATGTACAGGTCCAGATCGTACTCGCGACCGAACACGCGCTCGTCCCACGCCATCGCTTTACCGAGCGAGCGCAGCGCGTGCTCGCATGCGTCGATGTTGTGGGGCTCGACCCAGATCTCGAGTTTGACGTCACGGCCCGAAGCGGTGGTGAAACTCCCGTCGTGACACCGTAGATCCGCGGCCACCAACGCGAACAGGTAACTCGGCTTGGGGAACGGGTCCTGCCATCGGACCCAGTGTCGCCCGCCCTCGGCCTCGCCTGCGTCGACCCGGTTCCCATTGGACAGCAGCACCGGGTAGCGGCGCTTGTCTGCTTCGATGCGCGTGGTGTAGCGCGCCATCACGTCCGGGCGATCGAGGAAGTAGGTGATGCGGCGGAATCCTTCCGCTTCGCATTGCGTGCAGAACGTCTGGCCGGAACGGTATAGGCCTGCGAGTTCCGTGTTGTCTTGCGGCCGCAGAGCGACGACCGTCTCCAACGAGAACGCCTCGGGAACATCGAGCACCGTCAATGTTGCGGACTCGACTCGGTATCGATCCGCGGCTAGCGGTGCGCCGTCGATCGCAATCGAGCGCAGTTCCAAGCGCTCGCCGTCGAGCACCAACGGCGTGCCAGGCTTAGCGCCAGGTGCACGCCGGATACCCAGTGTCGCGGTCACGACGCTCTCGTCCTCGCCGAGTTCGAACGACAGATCGACGGTATCCACGAGGTAGGCTGTGGGTTGGTAGTCCTTGCGGTAGATCGGCTGTGGCTGCGGATCTTTCATCGGTGCACCATCGTCGTTTCCGGCGTCAAGATACCCGTCGCGGATCCAGCCAGAGGCCTGACCGGTTGATTCGACCCGTTTCTGACTTAGTAACTGGTATGACCAGTTGATAAGCTGACAATCTGGTGCTAGGTTGAGGGTACGGTCATGAGACTCCAACGCATCGCCAAGAAAACGCTCTCAGACGAGGTTTTTGAGCAGTTGTCGACGCAAATCGTGTACGGAAGGCTCGATCCGGGGGTCAATCTCCCGTCGGAGCGCGACCTGGGCGAGACGCTTGGCGTCAACCGCGGCGCGATTCGCGAGGCCCTTCGCCGGTTGTCGCAGGCCGGTTTAGTGCGCATCTCGCAGGGGGGCGGCACCAAGGTGCTCGACTTCCGACGCAGCGGGGGTCTCGATCTGCTGCCACGTTTGGTGTTTCTGGCGGACGGCAAGGTCGACCTCGACGTTGCGCGTTCGATCATGGAAATGCGCGCCGCGTTGGCCCCCGACATCGCTCGACTGTGCGCGCGTCGAGCCGACGCGGATGTGGCGGCAGCGCTGCACGATATCGCT
>JAESSZ010000231.1 GCA_016763875.1 Nannocystaceae bacterium | reverse complement strand
GAGGCCGCTTCACCACGAGCCAGCCTTCCAGGCGGTCTTCCTGCGCCACGGAGGGCCGCCACTTCTCCGTCGGAATGTGGAAAGCCGGACTCTGCAACGCTGGCCTCGGTTGTGCTGAGGTGGCGACGTATTCGGTACGGCGCTCGCCGTTGGGGATCACCGAGTAGAACTCAACCCCCTCGTACGTTCGCACAACGGTCGCGTGCCCACGGCCCGTCCAGATCGTCGCGGTTGCGTCTCGGGGGGCTGGTCGCGACCATTGTCCGCCGGACTCCAGGGTCAGGCGTGTGGTCGAGATGGATGGGGTTGCCTCGCCGGTGACGCCCCGTCGTAGGTACCAGGCCTCGGCGGCAGCAGCGGTGTCAAGTGGCACGTCCGGGGGAGTCTTGGACTCATCGCTCATACCCCATTGGACGATCCGCGGATCGTCCAACGGAATGAGGGGCCGCGCCGTCCGTTCGTAGTTCGCAATTGCGTCCTCGTAGTCCATCTCGTACGCCATCTGTCCACAACCATCGGCCGGTGACCCCACCGGCAACGCCACCGATCGCCAGCACCCGAGGCTCAACAACGCCACCGCGACCAACGACCCCGTTAGGATCACGTTCATCCGCGCGACCCGACCCTCGTGATGACCAGATCTGAGGCATCGAACACGGTGCGGACCAGAGGATCCAGCCGCTTGCGCTGGCTCGGCCCGGTGGGTCGCATGCCCAACGCAGCGCGAAGAATCCGCGGAGCCAGTGTTTCGAACCCCCCCGGCGTCCAGGATGTGGCGACCGCGTCGATGTGTGCACCGGGAGTTCCCACATGCAGCCGTCGGGGCCCCCGGCGCACCTTGACGACGACGTGTGCAGGGTTGCGCGCGAGAATCTTGGAGACTCTGGCATCGTACTCGACCGCAGTTTCGGCGCGACATCCCACGAGGTACTTCGTTCTCATGGTCGCCCATTTCCCATCCGTTGCGGTTGGGTAATTGACCAGCAGATGTCGGGCAGAGACCGCGAGGCGAAGGGTCCGAAGGCGTCCCTCGTGGGTGCCGACCACAAAGCTACGCAAGCGCTGGGTAAGCAGTCCAAGGCCTCTGTTGGCCCAACTTAGAGATTGCGACGTCAATGACATGGCGGTGTCTTCGAAGTCCCACGCGATGTTGATCTTGATGACAACGAGGCCATCGAGAACAGCATCCGCAGGCGTGGCGAGTCCCCGACTGCCCACCGCAGGCGGTTCGTGGGCCAAATCAAACCGGTACACGGCGCAGCACGCATCGCCCACGACACCGTGATGCTCGGCCTGCGGCAGGTACGCCGCTCGATGGCGCGAGCCCGCAGCGTTTGGGCTGTCTGCCCCGAACGCGATGTGGAATGGCGGAGCCTGGATGGTGAACGGCTGCCGCGCCGCGGAGGGCTCCACGCGGCGGAATGCCTGCCCCAGTTGCCAAGCGTGACGCAGCCGCGGCTGGTGACCACCTTTCATGATGCTCGTGCCGTCCGACGCGTAAGGGCTTCCCGGAGTGCGATCGGAGAAGCCGTGCAGTCCACCTGAGCAGTCCCACTGTGACTCGATGTACTCGTCGGGCAGCCCCAGCGCGTGCCCCAGTTCGTGTGTGGGGGTGTCCGACGGCCCTCGAATATCCGAGAGCTCCCACTGCGCCAGGGGCCAGCGCATATGCGCGCGACACTCTTGGTAGACACGGACCCGGTAGTGGGGTGCTCTTGCACCGTTTGAGGTCTCAAGGTCGGTCGGCGCGTCGTCCGGCGGTATCTCGCCGTCTTCATACTTGGGCTCGGGCCCCATATCGCCGACGAAACCCGGGCTGGACTGAAACAGCGCCACGCCATGGATTTCTGTCGACGTCGTGCAACGCGGTCGTAGTACTCGAACTGCAAATGGTGCCAGAGCGGCGCGAACGCAATGTTCACAGCCCGGTGCTGGCCGCGATCCTCCGTCAATCCAAAGACACGGCCCCGCGCGTCGACCGACAAGCCGTCGGCCACGCACAGGTACTCGGCCGTCGTGAGCTCGACCGGGACCTCAAGGAACCTCGCCCCGGACTCGGTCGCCGCTTTCGCCTGTTGGTGGCTGGCGAAGTACGGCTCGCCAGTATCTGGGACTACGAGGCAGGGTCCATCGCACCGGTAACGCAGTCCGACCGCGGTCGGCGGCCGCCTCACCGGCAGCAAGAAACCCGATTCTACCGGAGTGAGATCCTCCAAGGCGCCGTCGTCATGCACGACTTGTACCGCGAGACTCGGAACCGGCAACGGTATGCGTTTGCCGTCCGGCCCCAGGATCGACAACACGAACTTGAGCACCGGAGGGTGAACGACGAGGCGGGTCCGTCTCCCGGTTCGAACCCGAGCCGACCGCGCCCCCGTGGAGACCACAACGTCGTCCACCTGCGTCGGCAGCGTGGGCCCTGCCTTGAGCACGACCGCCAGCGGATCCTCGAAACGCACCGTGCACGTCCCTCGACTCGGCGGCGCTTCGGACCGCCAATCCGAGGCTTTACTCAGGCTCTCCCATTGCGACGTCCCGTCTGGGTATTCGATCGAGAAAGGTCGGCCCGCGAATCGCTCACCGCCTACGCCCACGACCTCAAACTCAACCCACCCCGCGTCCGGCGTGACGGAACGCGGATCTGGAGGCGGGGTTGGGTCCACCGACCGCGGCGAGTCGAGGAGCTGCGGTGCCTCGTCCACTTTGATCAGGGACAAAGCGCCACCCATGAGCGCATCGAGGAGCCGCTCGAATGCATCGTCCCCCGATCCCCGACCGAGGGCAGTGAACTCACCGCGGTCCCACGCGTCTCGCAAATCAGCGGCAAGTCGCTCTCGATTGCCAGGACGGACAAAATCGCGCTCGCGACACAGCAACCACTTCTCTGGACCGTCTGTGAAGAACTCCGCCATGACGCGTGGTGCCCCTGAAACGCAGATCGGGGGCTTGGACTATACCGGACGGCGTCCACCGGTGCGGCCCCAGTGACTGCAACACCGCGACAACACGCCGCGGAGCCTTGGTGGGACAAACAAGGGAGAGCCCGGCGTCTTGTTCGTCTGCCACACAACCGCCCACGCCTAGGGCCGGGGACCAACCCGATACGGCGGCGACTGAGCGCCGTCATGGTCCCGCCGGCTTACCAGCGCAGCTGGACTTGCAGCGCGGCCCCGTGCCCCTGCTCTTGCTCGGTCACCCGCACCTCGCCCAGGTACTGCAGCAAGACGCGCAGCACATCCGGACGCACGCCATTGCCGATGTACAGCGCAGCGCCTGCGTCACCGTAGTAGGTCACCAGCGGGTCGAAGCTCTGGTCGAGCGTGGTCCAGCCGAAGCGTCCCACGGGCGCCGCACCGAGGCGGCCCTTGATCGGGAAGAAGAACGACGTCTGGCCGTACGCACCGGTCGCGACTTGCGGCAGGTTGGACAGCGAGTCCGTCCGTTGGCGACGCAGGAACTCACCCTGCAAATAGAACCCACGCACCTGCATGCGGAACGACGCACTCGCCCGCAGATCGCGAGCGCGGGTGCGGGTGTCGTTGCCCGCGTCGTAGAACACCTTGGTCGGGTAGTAGAGCAGGCCGGCACCGACACCAAACTTGAACTTGCCGCGGCCCAGGTCACCTTCGGCGTACGGGAAACCCCCGAGAGGGTTGACGTCCAGGCGGCCTGCATACAACGCGCCGCGATTATTGGTCTCGGACACGGCCAGGCCGGTGCCGTTGTAGATCCCGCCGAGGATGTCGACGGTGTCATCCAAGATGCCGAGTCTGACCAAACCGCCGAGGTCGGTCCCCGACAGAAACACGTTGTTGGGCGTGCTGCGCCGAGGAAACATCAGCGTCGAGTTTTGACTGCGGTTTTGCGCGGTGAAGGGAATGCGCATCTGCCCGAGTTCGAGATCGAGCGTCACAACGTCGCGGCCGGTCTCGGCATCGCCGTTGGGCCCGTGATAGTCCACGGGCCGATACGCGACCGAGAGTTCTTCGATGAAGATCCCGGGCGCCGGTCGACTGCTCGTGGCGACCGTATCAATCGCGCCATCGCCGTCGTAGTCGACGGTCTGCACATCCGTAATCGGCTGGAGGATCTGCGCCCCGATCACCAAGTGCACGTTGTAAAACCACCGGTCCATCGGCTCGCCTGAGAATCGCAAACCAGCGCGCGTTTGCCCCGCGCCGAACTCCTGCTGGTCGCGCGGCCGTGCGTTGCGACGCGCCCGATAGGTGTACTGCGGCTGCACGTAGCCGCCGATCGTCAGATACTTGCTCCGCCACCACTGAAACCCAGGCTCGCCCGCCGACGGGCTCTTGTTCGGCGATGGCGTGGCGGTTGACGGCTCGGTTTTGGGTTCAGTGAGCGTCGCTGCCGCTGCACCACCCACAACCGGATCGCGGTCGTCTTGCTCGTCCGCCACCGGTTCAGCGTCGACAGCGGGATCGTCGACCTCATCGATGATAACCGTGTCGTCTTGGACGGGAGGCGGCGGAGGCGGAGGACCTGCCGCGGCCGCTTGCCCCGTAGCCAACAACACCGCCAGGACCGCGGCGGCACGCGCCGAGCCAGCGATCGATCGTCGGAGACGCATCATGGGAAACTGATCCCCACCGGCGTCACGGCCACCGACGTGAAGGGTTGCCCTGCACTGCTGTAGCCGGGCCCTGCGACAAGCAGCAAGGTCGTGTCCTTGGCGTACGGATGCACGGGATGCGCCTGAAGAAACGGAAAGTCGCCAACAGCCTGCACCGGGTTGCTCCACGACAACGTCTGCACGGGTTTGATGCGATCGTCCAAGACGATCTGCGTGCCCCGCAGCGAGCCCGCGACCCGTTCGCTCGCCGTCCAGACCTGCGGTGGCTCCAGCGCCCCCGCCTCGTTGATCCGCGCGACAGCGGGACGGCCGTTGCCCAGGCCTACGACCCAGACATCGCCCGCCCAGCGGTGCACGCCCACGGGTTCGAGGTTGCCCGTGCTGCGGATCCCTCCCCCGCTGCCGTCGAACACCACCAGTTCCCCCGTGCTCAGCACCCCGGCGGCGACGCCTTCGTCCGTCACCTGCAGAAAACCCGCGAAGCCGTCGAGTTCGACGTCGGCGAGACCCTGAAGGTTCGCGATGTCGCCAACCCCCGCCTCATCATCAACAAAACGCCCCTCGACTCGAACCATGTCGCCCAGCGCGTACTTGACGACGATGACCCCGGAGTCGTCCGGGGGATGGGCCCCCACGCCGAGCACGGTGACATCGTCGGCGCCGCGCGGCACAAACTCGGAGAGGTTGGTGTACACGCCCTGGTCGAGGTCGACCTTGACGAAGAACGGAACGGCATCCGACGGGCTCTGGATCAGCGCGACCGTCGTCGTGCGAGACGGCGTTTCCTTGACCCAAGGGATCACCGCCTAAAACGCGAGGTCGGCCGCCGTGGTGGGATCTTG
>JAESSZ010000230.1 GCA_016763875.1 Nannocystaceae bacterium | reverse complement strand
CTCGACCGCGACCGCTTCGAGTTCGGCGGCGCTGAGGCCGGGGCGACTGGGGGCGGCCGCCTGAAGTTCGGCCGCACGCGCGAGTACCTGGTCAACCTCGCGTGTATTGAAACTGACGTCGGAGCTTGCGAGTGCGCCACGCAGTGCAAGCAGCATGGCGTCGATGTCCGGGAATCGAGCGGCGGGGTCCTGCGACAATGCGCGGCCGAGAGCATTGTGGAGCTGGGGTGACAGCGTCCCGGCGGGCGGCTTGTGGATTCGTCCGGCGACGATCGACAGCGATAGTGCACGCAGGTCTCCGCCTTGAAACGGGAGCACACCGGTCAAGCCTTCAAACAGCGCCACCGCGAACGCGAACTGATCGCTGCGTGCGTCCGCCGGATCGCCTAAGTGCTGCTCAGGCGCCATGTAGGCGGGAGTCCCGAGCAAGAGGCCCGCTTGCGTCATCGTGGTCGCGAACGGGTTGGCGTCACTCGGCAGCACAGGAGGCTCGCCGCCCCCGAGATCGGGCCGCCGTGCGAGCCCAAAATCCAGCACACGCGGCCGTCCGTCGTCACCGACCAGGACGTTGTCCGGTTTGAAATCGCGATGCACAAGGCCAACCGCGTGCGCCGCAGACAACCCCTGCCCGGCCGCGAGAAACACGTCGACGACATCCGCCACACTGCGCGGCTGCAACAACCACTCCCGCAAGGTGTCGCCCTGGACAAACTCCATCGCGATAAACCGCTGGCCTTCGTGCTCACCCACATCGAATACGGACACGACGTTGGGGTGTGACAGACGCGCCAACGCACGCGCTTCGGCGGTGAGATCGTGGCCCGCAACTTCGGGTCGCAGCAGTTTGATGGCGACAGTGCGATCGAGCTTGTCGTCGTGGGCCGACCAAACGACGCCCATGCCCCCGCGGCCGATGCACTGAAGCAGCCGGAATCGCCCAATCCGAGTGGGCTCGGCGGTGCCACCGAACAGTTGCGCACGCACGTTGCGGCGCATTCGGTCGAGTTCGATGGGCGCCTCGACCGGCGCCTCGACGGGGCGACTGTCGTCCGAGACGGGCGGATCGGAGTCGGGCGAAACCTCAGGAGAAGTCATGGCGGTCCAGAGGTACCGCGAGCCCCCCAAAGGGATTGCGGTGGGGCGTCGAAACATTCGGCACCATTTGGCCGCTGGTGCATCAGACCTGGAGTGTACCGTCGAGTTAAGCAGGCGGTCACATCCGGCAGTTGGCGTCTCTAGCCCACTATGCCGAGATTCTCGTTGATGCTCTGCGGGCTCGCACTTGCGATTGCGGCCCAATCAGCCCAGGCAGGGCCCCCAACCAAACAGGCAAGATCCGCAAAGAAAACCACGAAGAAGGTCGCGAAAACGCCCAAGAAGAGCCCGAAATCCAGCAAAACGACCCCAGCACAGGTGGCGAGGGTCCGAATCCCGGGAGGCACGTTACGTCGGGCTACCGGCATGCCGACGCTGCTCGCGAAGCAGGGGTTGAGTAAGGCCGCCGCCGCCCGCGTGCTCGGCGTGCTGACCAGCGGCCTCGGCACCAAGGTCGTGCTGTCGCCCGCGCGCCCGATGGTCGGCTCCAGCTACATGCGCTTCTATTGCCCGACCACGGTGCACCCCGATGCCTCCCTGGCCCGCTTCATGCCCGGTGAGTTTGACGCGTGTAGCGACCGGACCGGGGTCGGCATTCGCTTCAAGGCACAGGCTGGGCGCCGCTACCTGATCGACTGCGCGGGCACCCCGGGTCAAGACGTGGTCTGGAAACTGCGACCCATGGGCACGAGCGGGGGCGGCTCTCAGACGACCGCAAACACGGAGCACCCCGCTTTCATCTACGAAGCGAGCAAGGACGGCGAGGTTGCGCTGGACTTCAACGCAAACACGGATGTGTTCAACGTGTACCGCTGCGAGATCACCCCGAGCAACTGAGCGCACGACACCTCCGCCAGCACGGGACCAGTGCTACACCATGGCATGCACAAGGCGATCGCGTTCCTAGGCGTCTTCGTTTGCAGCGCCGCTTGCGGAGGGTCGCCGTCACCCGCAGCACCGACCACCGCGACGTCGACGGCCGCATCGGTCCAGACCGGACAGCCAGAGTCGAGCGGCGCTTCCGCGATGACGTCGACCAACGACAGCTCGGACGCGGGAGAGACGAGCTCTCGTTCGGACACGAGCGACAGCACTGGATCCGAGGAAGGCAATCCGTTGCTCTCGGACCGCACGCTCAACATTGCGCACCGCGGCGGCGCCAAGCACCGACCCGAGGAGACGATGCTCGCCTTTGATCACGCGGTCGCGATCGGCGTCGACGTACTCGAACTCGACGTGCACGCGAGTCTCGATGGCGTGGTGGTGTGCATACACGATGACACGGTGGACCGAACGACGGACGGGACGGGGGCGATCTCCAGCCTCACGTACGCCGAACTCCAGACGCTGGACGCGGCATTCGGTTTTTCTCCCGACGACGGGCAGACCTTTCCGTACCGTGGCAAAGGGGTTCGCATCGCCACGCTTGCGGAGGTTTTTGCCGCACATCCCGAGCAGTACTATGCGCTCGAGATCAAGCAAGCCGAACCACCGATCGCTGACGCGGTGGTCGAGCTAATCCATGCCGCGGGGGTCCAGTCCCACGTGGTGGTCGCATCGTTTAATACCGACACGATTGTGGCGGTGCGTGCCGCCGACCCTGAGTTGCTGACGAGCATGGCGCTCTCGGAGTACGGGCAGTTCCTCGGCGAGGCAACGGATCCCGGCTACGAAGCTCCTGCGGGATTTGTGCAAGCACCGTGGGCGGGCGTCACCCCAGCGATTCTCGAACTGTCGGCGATACACGGGATCCGTGTGCACGCGTGGACCGTCAACGCGGAACAGGACATGCGCAAGCTGATCGAACTCGGCGTGCACGGGATCATCACCGACGATCCCGAGCTGCTCAACTCGATCCTCAACTGAGACGCCCCGCGATTCAGCGCTTCCCCAGCCGCTCCATTTCGAGAAGCGCGCGCTTGCGGTCCACTCCCCAGCGATAGCCACCAACGCCGCCGTTCCCACGAAGCACACGGTGGCAAGGCACAAGCACTGCGAGCCGATTCTTCGCACAGGCCGATGCTGCGGCCCGAAATGCCTTAGGTCGCCCGATGCCCGCGGCTAACTCGCCGTAGCTCACCACCTCCCCCTCTTCGATGCTCAGCAAGAACGTCCACGTCTGGATCTGAAACGCGGTGCCGCGCATATCTAGCGGCAACTCAGGGCGATCGGCGACGCCCGACAGATGTGCGTCCAACGCGGTCATCCAGTCGTCCAACTCCGGTCGGTGGTTGTTGGGCGACACCGACAGGACAGCGTTTGAGAACTCCGCTTCGAGCTGCGCCTTGAGTTCGCGCGCATCGTCGCCGAACATCGCGAAGCACACGCCG
>JAESSZ010000229.1 GCA_016763875.1 Nannocystaceae bacterium | reverse complement strand
CGAAAGCGCGCATGCGGTGCCCCAACTCGCGCGCGTGTGCATTGTAGGATCGGGTTACCACGCGGTTGTGAGCCCTCGCAAGCAGCGCGCGCGGCGGCGAGTTCCCCAGATGTGCGGCCGTGTTACTTGTCCCCGTCGGACCCGCCATGCTGCTAAAGAGCAAACTGCGTTTCGCGGCCCCTAACCTGGTCACTGGCTTGGGTCTGGTGTTCGGTTTGATGTCGCTTGTGGCGACTTCCGAGCATCGTTTCGTGGACGCTGGGTGGCTCATCATCTGGTGCGTGCTCATCGATCGTCTCGATGGGCTCACGGCACGGTCTCTGAATGCTTCGTCGGAGTTCGGCGTGCAGATGGACTCCTTGGCGGACGCGATCAACTTCGGTGTTTGTCCCGGCTATCTCGTGTACGTCACGCTGTCCTCGGTGCCCGCGCTGGGTTTTTCCGATGGGGCTGGCCACGTGCTGCTGCTCGCCGCATTCGCGGCGTGGGTCTTGGCGACCGTGTACCGGCTGGCCAAGTTCAACGTCGTGAGTGAAGAGGCCCCGGGCGTCTTCTTTGGCGTCGCCACAACTCTGGCGGCGGGTGTCCTAGCCATTTGGTACTTGGTGCTGCTCAAGTACGGTGCGCCCGGCTCGCCGCTATCGTTCCCGGACGCATTTCGCGGACCCCAACTGTTGGGCGATCTTCAGGTGCCGCTGGCCGTATGGAGCTACCTGCCCGCCGCGATGATCGTGATGGCGTTGCTGATGGCGTCCAACGCCCCGATGCCAAAACTCGGCCGCGTCGAGTCCAAGGCCGGCACAGCCATTGTTTTGGTCTCTGTCTTGGCGGGGGTTGTGTGCGGCGTCATCCGCTACTTGCCAGACTTCATGGCCTGGTTCCCCACGTCGTGGCTGGTGTGCTTCCTGATCTGGGGACAGCTCAACCCAAAGTGGCGCTCGTTACGGGCGCCTGACTTTCTTCCCGACTAGACTCGGCCTAGGCGCTTTGGCGCCTGAGGAAGCGCCACATCGGTCGCGCGAAGGCCAGGGGCGCCAACAAGGTGCCGCCGGCGAGAATCGCGAACACCGGCCCGTACAAGATCATGCCCGTGGGCGCGATCATGAAGTAGCCCGCGGCGGGATCCCCAAAGGCACCGAGGCCGTCGGCCAAAGCGATGATACCGGCACCGCCGAGCGCGAACAGGCCCCAGGTGCGGCCGCGCAGCAAAGCCCACAGGCCGCTGAGGCCCAGCGCGAGCGCGGTCAACCCGAGTGCGTCGGGCTGAGGGGCCAGCGTGTACAGAATGAGGAAGGGGATCGTCGTGCCCGCAGACTTGACCGCGCGCCGCATGAGGATGAGGGACTCTTCCTGGAAGTTCCAACGCTCCGCGGCTTCGGCCGAGTGTTCGTAGCGAGCGGCCATGCCTTCACCGAGCAGCCCGAGCCAGATAGCCAGGTGGGTTCCGCCGATGAACATGAGGATCGGCTCCATGCCGACCTGGAACAGCGCGAGCAGGATCAGCGACCCAAAGTTGCCGACACCGATCGCAAACCACCGGGCCCAAAACCACTCGGCGGCCAGTCCCACAAAGGCCACGCCGTACGTCAGCGCGAGGCCCAAGTTGAAAGCAAATGCGTCGCTGGGCCCGAGGGCCGCGCTCATCGCGAAATTGGTGACGTAGAAACCCAGAAAGAGCAGGGCGAAAGCGCGGCGGAGTCCAACCATGATCGACACTCAGCGTACGATCGTGATCGAGGCGGTGCAACGCGCGCGGGTAGGACATGCGACTCGCGCACCCAATTTGTCGCTGGTACTGCGGCACTGGCGTCGGCCGGCGCCGCCTATCGCCACTCCGCGTTGGCGGCCGCATCTTGGCCGCGAGGGCTTCCTGCGGCGGCTCAGTGAAAGACAGCCCGACTGCGTGCGTTTGTTTGGCGTCGGCGCGATGATGCTCGCCACACCAGGACATGACCTCTTCCAATAAATATGGGCGCGATCGGATTGTTGGGGTCGGTGCGCTGTTGATGATGCTCGCAGCGGGCTGCGGTTACGCACCGTCGCGAGTCGGACCTATCATCTCGCCCGCGGGTCGCGGCGGCATCTCGTTGATTGGACCTACGTGTGTCGGAGTCCGATCCTGCCTGATGGGTCAGGTCGTGGCGGCCGAGAGTGCGACGCCGCTGTCCCAGGCCACGATCTTCCTTGAGCGCGAAGAGGCGCCCGATGCGACGACGGAAGATGACGTAGAGACCAGCGTCCGAATCATGCGGATCACGGACGACGAAGGCGTGTTTACGGTCATCGACGCCCCCGCGGGTCGCTATCGGCTGGCGGTCTACAAAGAAGAGCGGCGGTACGAGGTCCGTGGGCTGCTGCTCGACGCGCCCGGCACAATCATGGTGCCGGTGCGGTTGCCGAAGGTCTGAGTCGCGCGAGGGCGCGTCAGTCCCAGCGATAGAATCCCTGGCCGCTCTTTTTGCCGAGTTTGCCGTCGGCCACCATCGTGCGCAGCAACTGCGGCGGCTGGAAGTGCTCGCCGTTGTCCAGCTCACGGGCCAAGTGCTCCGCGATGCTCAGGCGAACGTCCAATCCGACGAGGTCGGTCAGGCGCAACGGTCCCATCGGAAAGCCGTAGCCAAGCGTCATCGCCTTGTCGATGTCCTCGGCGGAAGCGACCCCTTGTTCGACCATCCGGATGGCCTCGAGGCCAATGACTAGACCGAGACGGCTGGTCGCGAAGCCGGGTGCATCGTTCACCACGATCGATTGCTTCCCGAGTCGCTCGCTCAGCGTCTGCACCCGTGCCAACACCGCAGGATCGGTCCGTGGCCCGACGACGATCTCGAGCAACTTCATGATGTGAACGGGGTTGAAGAAGTGCGTGCCTATCACCCGCCCGGGCACGGGGATGCCGTCCGCGATCGCATCGATCGACAATGAACTCGTGTTGGTCGCGAGAATTGCCTTGTCACCCGCGATCTCGGCGACCTGACGGAAGACCGACTGCTTGAGTGCCAGTTTCTCGGGCACTGCTTCGACGATCATGTCGGCACCCGCGACTGCGGTCGCGAGGTCTGCCGCGCCACTGAGTCTTTGTAGCGTGGCGGTGCGGCCCTCAGGGGTGACCTTGCCGCGCGCGACGCCCTTGTCCAGGTTCGCGGAAACCTTGTCCAGGGCGCTTGACACCAGTTCCGGCCGCATATCGAACAGCCGCGTCTCGATGCCAGCGGCGGCGCACACCTGGGCGATGCCGTGTCCCATGGTTCCGGCGCCCAGCACCGCTACGATTGAGATCTCGGCCGCTTTGTCGTCAGGCTGTGCCATGGCTGGGGGTTATGCCATCTTTTTCGACCGGGCCTTCCCCAGCTGGCCTGGACGGAATAACCTTGGCTAGGCGGGCTCGACTGGCCCGATGCGAGAGCCATTTGAACGCGACGCGCAGGCAGGTTCCGCTCGTCCTGTGTTGCGCAGACGACGGTGAAGTGGCGCTCGTCGGGGTGCTCGACGAGTTGCATCGCAAGGGCCATGCGCCCGAAGTCTTGATGGGCGTCGAGGCCGAGCCGGCGACGTTGACGGCGGCCGTCGATCGGATCCGCGGTCCGGCGCTGTTTGTCCTGTGCGAGAGCGAGGATCTCGACCGTACGCAAGTGCGCCGACTTTCCGGATTGTTTTCGGCGCGGCGGGGCCCTGAGCATCAGTTGCTGATCGTCCAGTTGGGCCCCGGTGGCGGGCTGACGATGTTGCCGAAGATTGAAGCTGCGTTGGATGCGGTGGCGGGCGCGGGTCCGGTGGCGGGCGACGACGACGGCTACCACATGCGCGACGTTATTGAGCCGACCGGGGTTTCGGCGTTGCGACGCGAAGCGGCCGAGCAACATCGTCGACCGGATCGCGCGCAAGCCGAACGCATTGCGCGTGAACTCCACGACGAGATGGTCGCCGCCGAAGCCGTGTTGGTGCGGCGCAAGGCCGAACGAGAGGCATACGCGCCGCCGAGTACACCCGCTCGACGACCCGCCGCACGACGTCCTGCGTCTGCGCGCGCAGCTGGAGCCGCGGTCGCGACGGCTGGGGCCGCGGCTCCAGCCCTCGATCATCGGGCCGAGGCACTGGTCGACGCCGAGACGGAACCCTTGGATCCGACGCAGTCGGACTCGCCCGCGCCGAGCGCAGAAGAAGAGGCCGCCGAGGCGCCCGGGGTAGGGCCAGTGGTTGAGCGGCGTCGCACTCCATCGGGGTCGCGCAAGTCGGGGCCGCGCAAGTCAGGGCCACGCAAATCGGCGCCCCGCGATGCGCGTCGCGAGGAGGACGACAGCCCGATGGCGAACGGG
>JAESSZ010000228.1 GCA_016763875.1 Nannocystaceae bacterium | reverse complement strand
GTTGGATGTGGCTGGGGCGGCGACTCGGGCTGCCTGCTGAAGGCCGGCGAGTTGCACCTGCCAGGGCGCGACTTCACGATCCGACTCAACAACCCGATCGAGATGGACGAAAAAGCACTCGTACGTGCGGTCAAGATCTCGCCCAAGGTCCGCAATCTCTCGATCTGGAGCGACCGTTGGAGCGACGAGGGACGCATCCACGTCTCGGGGGACTTCAGCAGCAGCAAGACCTACCACGTCAAGGTGGGAACCTTGAAAGACCGCTTTGGGGGTCGACTGCGCAAGACCGTGGCGTTCGACGTGATTCGACCCGCCCAATCGGCGTCGGTCTCGATGTCCGACGGCGTGGTGTTTGCGGACGCCAAGTCCAGCCGAACGTTTGCGATTACGACTCGCAACGTCGAGCGCGCCAAACTTGTTTTTTGGGAAGTGGCGGCAACCGCTGCCGCCCAGCAACGCGCACAACAGCGGCTGTCCAGCCGCGAGGCGCCGCCGGAGACCCCCGACGCGGTGATCATGGTCAGCCCGCGCGCACGGAGAGACAAAACGGTGACCAGCACCGTGAATCTGCTCGACCACCTGACGCCCGGCAAGAGCTACCTCGCGATGCTGCAACTCGAGAGCATCGCGTTCGGTGCCGAAAAGCCGAGCTACCCGACTTGGAGCCTCGCGGCCCGCCCAACGATGGCCCTCATCACGCCGCACGACGACGACGCCATCGTGATGCATGGCCACGCCTCCGGCGGAGAGACCCTGGTGCATGTGGCTCGCCTTTCGTCGGGCAAGCCGCTGGCGGGTGCAAAGGTCACCGTCGACACCGCTGCGGCGAGCGCTGTGTTCACTGATGCGCAGGGCCTCGCCGTGTTGCCGACGGCGCCGCGGATCGGCCATCCATTGGTGCTTACCGCGGACCACAAAGGCGATGTGGCTGAACTCGCCCTGGGCTCTTCGAGCCTCTCGGCCGGACACATCGCCCCCGAGCTCACGGGCGGCACGAGCGTCAAGGGCAACATCCGGGCCCTCATCGTCACCGACCGCGGTGCCTACCGACCCGGCGCGACCGTGCGAATCAAGGCGAGCCTCCGCGAGCGCCAGGGCGACGGACTCCGGCCGCTGAGCGGTCAGTCGACTCGGGTACGCGTCATTGACCCCACCGGAAAGGAAGCGCTGAGCACAGACATCACCAGCGACGCCATGGGCGGGCTTGCCACCGACTTCGATGTCTCGAAGCGCGCTGCCATCGGTCGCTACCGAATCATCGTCGGGGCCGCCGAAGGGTCGGAAACCTACGCGGAGCAAACCATTCAGGTGGCTGAGTTCGAGGCGCCTCGGTTCGCGGTTGATGTGGTGCTCAGCGCCACTGGCGCGGAGCGAGTCCAGGCGGAGATCACCGGAAAGTACCTGTTCGGGGCGCCCATGGACGGCGCCGAGGTGACGTGGACGCTGCGGCGCCGCGACGCCCCTATTCCCAACGGAAGCCTGATGCGTCGCGGCCTGAAGTTTCGTGCGCATCGCTCTTGGTACGATGAGGACACCGATACGGCATGGACACGAACCGGCAGTGGCTCGTTGTCAGCCAAGGGCATCATGGGTCTGCGGCAGGCGGTCGAGATGCCCTCGAATCGGGGACCCCAGCGCTTTACCCTCGAGGCCGAGGTCGCCGACGTCTCGCATCGGTCCATCGCAGGGCGCGGCTCGGTGGTGCTGCATTCAGCCGAGGTCTACGCGGGCATCAAGGTCAAGGATCACTGGCTGCCCGAAGGTAAGGCTGTCCCCTTCGAGGTCGGCGTCATCGACCACAGCGGCGCCGCTGTCACCGGCAAGACCATTCGTGTCGAGTTGACCCGCGAGCGTTGGGTACGAACCCGCAAGTCGGGGCCTTCCGGTTCATTCCGAAGTCGCTGGCACGTCAAACACGAGCCCGCGGGGAGCTGCACGACCAAGAGCGCGGGCACCCCCAGCACGTGCGTATTGGCGACCAAGGGTGGCGGCGACTACCGGATGACTGTGTTTGTCGACGGCAAGGCGGGTGGCTCGGACTACCTGTGGGCTTGGGGAGGCCACTGGGACTCTGCAGCGCCAACCAAGGGGCGGACCCTGCAGGTCTCCAGCGACAAGCAGTCGTACCGACCCGGCGATACCGCGAAGATCATTGTGACCAGCCCTTTCGCCAAAGCGACCGCGATCGTCACGTTGGACGACGGTGGCTTGGTCCGTCAGCAAGTCCACACGATCACGGGACGCGCCGCGAGTTTCGAGCTTGAGATCCCAAAGAGCAGCGACGGTCCCTGGGTGCACGCAACGGTGACCCTGCTGCCCCGTGGCGCCAAAGGCTCTGCGATTGCAGACTGGAAACTGGGCGCTATACGACTGCCGCTTCAGCTCTCGGACGTCGCGTTACAGGTCACCGCCGTCAGTGACAAAGACGCGTACGAGCCCGGCCAACACGTCGAGTTGGACATCGACGTCACCCGTAACGGCAAGCCGGCCGCCAACGCAGAGGTCGTCCTCGCGATCGTCGACGAGGGCATCTTGCGCCTCACCAACCACCACGCGCCAGATCCGGTACCCGCGATGCATCCGGGTCGTCCGCTGGCGATCACAGTCGACGACAATCGGCGTGCATTCGCAGAAATTCTCGGACGGAGCCACACCGGCGGCGATGGACCGGGTTCGGGCGCCCAAAGTCTCGTCGGGGCGCGCAAGAAGTTCGTCCGCACGGCTCTATGGAAGCCCGGACTCCGCACCGATGCCCAAGGCCACATCGATGTTGGGTTCGAGCTTCCCGACAACCTCACTCGTTTTCGCATCATGGCGGTCGCACTGGACGCCGAAGGGCGCGGAGGCTCCGTTGAAGACGGATTCTTCGTCCGGAAATCGCTCATGATTCAACCCGCGGTGCCGCGCTTCGCGACCGTGGGCGGCCGGTTCGAGGCCGCCGTGCTGGTGCACAACAACACCGACAGCGACGAAACGACCACTGTATCGCTGGGCAAGCGCACCAAGGAGGTCGAGGTTTCCGCCAACAGCCGTGCTCGCGTCGCCTTTTCGATCCACCCGCGCCAGGCCGGGATGCGTCGTCTAGTGTTCACCGTGAAGGACACAGAGGGCAAAGAGCGCGACCGCGTCGTCGCCAAGATTCCCGTGCAAGCGCCCGGACTCGACGAGCGGCCTCATCTTTCCGGGTCGTTCCTCGCCGCCCAGGAGATTCGTCTCGAGGTCCCACCGGGCGCTCAAGCCGGAACCTCAGGCGACGATTTTCTGACCGTGACCTTGGGCGAGCAACTGTGGCCCGAACTCGCCGGACGCCTAGAATACCTGATCGACTATCCGCATGGATGCGTGGAACAGACCACATCGAGCACGGTTCCGCTGCTCGCCGCGCGCACCATGCTGCCGCGCCTTGGCGTCAGCAAGTGGTCGACCAAAGAGATCGACACCATGATTGCCGCGGGCGTGGATCGACTCGACTCGATGCGCACGAGCTCAGGCGGGCTGGCGTACTGGCCCGGCGGGCACGAGCCCAATCTATACGGCACGGCCTACGCCATGAACGCGGTCGTCGGCGCCAAGGCGGCGGGGATCAAGCTCCCCGAAGGGTTGCTGTCGGGGATGCAGGACTACCTCGTCGCGCAGCTGCTCGCAGATCGGCTGCCGTGGGGTAGCGGTCCCGAGGTTCGCTCTGCAGTCGCGCTGTCGTTGGCCAATGCCGAGGCTCTTCCCAACACTGCAACGGATGCGTTGTTCGACACCAAGGACAAGCAGGGGCCGTTTGGTCTGGCTGCCCTGGCCATCGCGCTGTCGAGTGTCGACGGTAACGAAGACCGTGTCGGCGTTCTCGTCGACGCGCTGGAAGCACGCTTGGACGACGAGGGCACGATCCTTGGCGATGCGCCCGAACACGAGTTCCACTATTTCGGCTCGTCGACCCGCACACGTGCGTTGGCCGCGATGGCACTCGGCCGTTTGCGGCCCCAGTCGGGCAAGGTCCCTGGCCTCACCCATCGATTGCTTCAGGCGCCGGAGGGCTACACCACCCAGTCGACCGCCTACGCCCTGCTGTCGCTGACCGAACATATCGCCCGGCAGCAATCGCTGGCCACCGACCACCGCGTGCGCGCGCTCTTGGACGGGATCCCTGTTGAAGCGTTGCTCGGCGAGGCCACCGAGATCGCTCCGGGGGCAATGCAATACAAGATCCCGCTGGCGCGGGTTCGCGGCCACGTCATCACCCTGCGCCTCGAAGCAGAAAGCGAACACGCGATCGGATACTCGGTCTCGGGCCGATGGCGCCGCCCACTGAGCGCGCCACACTCCCGTGGTGCCACCACGGGCGCCCATGCACCGGATCTGTGGCGCGTGGTGACCGACGTTGAGGGAAAGCCGGTGGATCTGAGCGCCATCGAGGCCGGGACCACACTACGCGTCGTGCTGCTCGCTCGTCTGCCACGTGGCCGAGTCGACCAAGAGCGCATGGGTTACCTCGCGCTGACCGACCGGTTACCCGCCGGATTCGAGGCCCTGCAACCTGACCTGTGGACCGTGGCCGCCGTGCCCAACCTATCGGACGAGCACCCCCTGTCCGGCCTCATCGCTTGGGGCAGCGACGCGAGCCACGTCGAGTTACGAGACGACCGCGCGCTGTTCTACTTCGACCGAGTTTGGGGCGAGTACGTGCACGCCACCTACCTCATGCGCGCCACGACCCCAGGTCGTTTCTCCGCCGCCCCAGCGTCGGCGGAGCTGATGTATGAGACCGACGGTGTCGGATTTTCCGAAGGCCTGACCATCCAGGTGAAGCGATGACTGAAAGCCGCCGCTGGAAACGCCGCGTAGCGCTGCTCGTCACCGGTCTATCGGCGTGGCTCCTCGCCGTTCTGATGTGGTCGGCGCTGCGGGAGCACGTTGGACACCCCGATCC
>JAESSZ010000227.1 GCA_016763875.1 Nannocystaceae bacterium | reverse complement strand
TTGAAATCGCCGATGACCGAGACGTAGCTCGCAGAGGGGGCCCAGACCGCGAATGAGGTGCCCGCCGCGTCGCCCACTGACATCGGATGCGCCCCGAGCTTGTCGTAGATACGCTCGTGCGTGCCTTCGCCGAAGAGATACAGATCGTCGTCGCTGAGCCGAGAGACATCGTGACGCACGGCGCCGATCTCGAGCTTGCGATGACCGGTTCGTGCGAGTTCCAGTCCCTCGAGTGCTGCATTGACGCCCGGGTCTGCGAGCAACGCCTCCATGGAGAGTTTGGCGCGGCGTCGCCAGTTAGGGCACTCGCGCCAGGTACCCGGGATGTTCTGCGGCTTGGTCTCTGCCCATAGATCTTCGAGCGCGACCAGGGCAAGGGTGGCATCGCTGCGGCCCAGATAAGAGATCGCGGCGTGCAGGGTCTCGGTCTCGTCGGCGTCCGGAGCAAGCGTACGGTGGCTCCCGAGGTAGGTGCGGAGGTCGGCGCGCAGGGTTGCGCGTGCCGCTTTTTCGTTTGCGACGGCACCCTCGTCGAGCCAGCCCAGGGCCGCGCGGTCGTCGATGTCGACGCCATTCCAAAATGCGGCGAACGGCGGCATGTCGTGCGTGTTGATCGTCGCGACGCTGCCGGCGGGGGCGGGTGGGAGCGCGGCGTGCGGATCGGGGCGCGCCTCGTACTGCAGCACATGCAGTCGGTGAACCCCGGTTTCGGTCATGGTCTGCCGGACCTCGTCGGGTACGGTGCCCAGGTCCTCGCCGACCAGCAAGGTCTTGGCGCGGTGCGACTCGATGGTGAGCAGGGCGTACAGCTCTTGGCTGCGGTAGCGCAGATAGATGCCCTCGGCCGCCGAACGACCCGGTGGGATCACATACAGCCGGTGAAGACCCATGACGTGGTCGATTCGAAGCACGCCTGCGTACCGCAGGTGGTTGTGGATCACTGCGATGAGATGTCGGTAACCGTCTTCGCGGACGCGCTCGGGATGCAGCGGGGGGAACGCCCAGTTCTGACCCCCTGCGAACAACTGATCGGGCGGCGCACCGGTCGATAGCCCATGCACGTACGCCTCGCGGTGCTGCCATGTGTCGAACGACGCACCGCCAACCCCGACGGGGAGGTCCAGGTACAACCCTAAAGCGCCGCTGGCGGTGTCGCGTGCCAGCGCGCTGAGTTGCTCATGCATGCACCACTGTGCGTAGAGGTGGAAACGGTAGTCGCACGCTTTGTAGTCCGTGTCGCCGATCGTGCCGCCCGCCAACGCGGTGGGCCACACGGGCCACGCATCACGGCGTTGGTCGACGACCGCACGGAAGCGGGCATACGCGTGGATCTCGGGACGCGCCTCGGCAAACGCGAGCAGAGCCTGTTTGCGCGCGCCGCCCTTGTCCCAGCAGCCCTGGGCCATCGCGGCCAGTGCCTTGCGATGCAATGCGTACTGGCGGTGGTAGTCGACGAGCTCTGCACCAGACAGTGCGGCCGCCGTTGCGTGTGCCTCGCTGCAGTGCAGAGCCGTCCACACGGCAGGCGTCTCGCTGTACTCCGGCACGCTCTCGAGGTGCACGTACAGCTCGTTCCAGGCCAGTCGGCTCGCCGGAGAGTACGGACTGGGCTCGAACGGCTCTTCGAGGTAGGCGGCGAGCAAGGGCAGGGTTGCCACTGCGGATCCACCCTTGCCCTCGACCCATCGCATCAACGTGCGCAGGTCCGATAGGTCGCCGGCCCCGCGACTGTCGTCACGATGCAGGGCGTACAGCGGCGCGAACACGCCCCAGTGTCGTTTGTCGCCCTCGGGTGTGTACGCGCGTCGCGGGGCGGCAAGGATGCGGCACTGACCATCGCGCGGCAGCGTCACGCCACCACAACTCAACGTTACGTCGTAGTAGCCGATGGGCAGGGCGGGCAGTGGCAGTTGCCGCAATACGTACGTGGTGCCGTCGAGGTCGATCGATTCGACAACGTCCTCGTGGCTCGCCGACAGCGTGCCCGTCGTCTCAGTGCGTTGTCCGTCCTCGGCGGTGAGCGACAGCGTATAGGCGCCCGTGATCGCGGTGGGCAATCGGACCGGCAGCACGCCTGCGCCCTCCCACGCGACACAGACCGGGGGCAGTGGCCGTGCCCATCGTTGGCGGATCCGCGCCGCGAGTGCGTCTTGGGCATCGTCGGGCCCCGCGATCGGGGCACCGAGTGCGGCGAGGATTGCCACGATGGCGTCGGGGTCGGCGTACTGGCGCTGGCCTGCGATGTCCAGGTAGCTGGCCTCGATCCCGTACTCGTGGGCGAGGTCATGCAACGGGCTGCGGCGCGACGGCTGAGATGCAGTATCCATGGTCTACGCGAAGTGAAGGCGCGGGGTGAGCGTGCGCGGGGGTGACTGACGTTAGTCGCGTTCTTCGCCGGTGAGCAGGACGAATACCGAGCGGGCGTCGTCGGCGGTGCGGCTGTGCCCGATGCCAATGTGCGCCAGGTTCTTGTCGAGCAGGGCAGCACAGTGCTCGGGACTGTCCAGCCAGGCCGCGAACAACTCGGCGGCGTCGAAGTAGTCGGCCGCGATCAGCTGGTGGCGGACGACGCCGTCGTAGCCCGCGAGGTTGACGCGGGCGAAGGCGGACGTGACCTGCGTGCTTTGTTGGTCGATGTCGTCAGTCTCGGCGCGGACCGTCGCGTCTAGCCGCGCGGCGCAGCGCAGTTCGGGCACGACGACGAGATCGGCGACACCTTTGAACTCGACTTCGTCGCATATCGTCCCCGAGTCTCGGACGTTAGCGATTTCTCTCGCGAGCTCGTCCTCGAGTTCGGCGAACGGGACCGGCCAGGTTCGGGCGGCCTCGCACTGGCTCGCATCACCAACCTCATTGTCGTCCGACAGCTCCGTCAGGCCGCAGCCAGGCACCGCAGCGGTGAAGGCTGCGAGCAAGGAAAGCGTACGGTGAATCCAGATGGGCCCGGGCAGGGGCATGCGGCACGGAGCTTACTTCGGCGGCTCGACGGCCGCTAGCCGCCGAACGTCTGCGTCCACAACGTGCCGTACTGGCCGCCGGGATGGTAGCCGACGCCGATCTCCGTGAAGCTTGGGTTCATGATGTTCACGCAGTGACCCGAGCTGTTCATCCACTGGTTCATGGTGCCGACCGCGTCGGCCGATCCCGCCGCGATGTTCTCGCCCGCGGTTGAGTAGCTGTACTCGGCCATGCCCATACGGTCGAATGGTGACTCGCCGGAGGGGTTGTCGTGCGCGAAGAAGTTGCGCGTGTCCATGTCCTTGGAGTGGACACGCGCCGCGCAGCGCAGGTTGGGCTGCATCGTGAGCGCCGCGGCGGGACCGAAACTGCCGCCGCTTCCGCAATTGTAGCCGCTGGCTCGGTGCATGTTGACGATCTCAAGCACGTCCAACTCGAGTTGGGTCCAACCGTCGTCCCAACCGGTGGCGTCGCTGCAGTAGGCAACGTCGTTGGGGACGTCGGGATCCTCGGTGGGCGGTGGGCCGTCGTCGCCCGCGTCGTCGTCGCCCGGCCCGTCGTCGTCGCCCGCGTCGTCGTCACCCGGCCCGTCGTCGTCGCCCGCGT
>JAESSZ010000226.1 GCA_016763875.1 Nannocystaceae bacterium | reverse complement strand
GGTTGGCCACCGCCCGAAACACCGGCCCGACGATTGCGTGCGCGGCGTCGCTTCTTGGATTTCTTCGCGGCCCAGCTTCGGAGCGCGGGGGTACCTTCTCCGGAGACCATTCCCTGCGCGTCGGTGTTAGGAGCCGGGCCTGCACAGCTACCGGGTCGTCGAGATTCGTTAGCGAGGTGTTCGGTCTCCGTCTCGCGCAATGCTGCGCGTTTCACTACGATGATGGCCGATGGTCGTGCACGGTGATGGCGACAGCGATGCTGACTTGCTCGACGCATGGGCGGCGGGGAATCGTGACGCTGGCGGCGAATTGTTCCGTCGGCACTTCAGGTCTGTGTTCCGTTTCTTCTGCAACAAACTGAGCGTTGGATCTGAAGACCTGGTCCAGCAGACCTTCCTGGCGTGCGTTGAATCGCACACTCGCTTTCGCGGAGAGGCGGGCTTTCGCACCTTCCTGCTCGCGATGGCGCGCAACGTGCTTCACAACGAATATCGCCGACGTCGACGCAAAGACGATCGTGTCGACTTCATGACGCACAGCGTGATGGACCTGGCGCCGTCGGCGACCTCGGTCGTCGCCGAGAAGGAGGAGCAGCGTCTACTGCTGGCCGCGTTGCGGCAGATCCCGCTCGACTATCAGATCGCTATCGAGTTGCAGCTGTGGGAGGGGCTGACCGGTCCGCAAATGGAGGAGGTCTTGGGCTTGGCAGAGCCAGGGGTGCGCAGTCGGCTGGCGCGCGCCAAGTTGGCGCTGAAAAAACAGCTCGAGCGACTCTCAGAGTCGCCTTCGCTGCTTGCGTCGACAACCTCCAACCTCGAACAATGGGCGGCGTCCCTGCGCGACGTCACCGGTGGATCGGCACCGAGCTAGAACTCGAGATCTTCGAGATTATCGACGTCGTCGCGGGGCGGCGATGACGGCGGCCGAGGACGTCTGCGCGGCCTTGTGGCGGCAGGCGCGGGTTCGCTCGCAACGTTTGTCTCGGCTGGTGTGGGTCGCAAAGGGGCCTTCGGGTTCGAGGGCGAGCTCGGCGACACCGCCTTCGGAAACTCTGGGGAATGGACCGATTCGCGTATCGTGGCCGCGGGCGGCGAGTTGGTAGGCGTGCTCGATGGTCGCGGCGGGGCGCGTGTTGCTCCCCACCAGGTGACCCCCACAACGCCCAGCCCCGCGGCGACCCACAGGCTGCGGCGGCGCCATGGTCCACGTAGGGCCCGCGGTTGCAATGCCTCGACCAATGCATCGCCAAGTTGTCGCGCGGATGCAAAGCGACGCTCTGGGTTCGCATGCGTTGCTCGTGCAAACCACGCGTCGAAACCGGGCGGGACCGTCCCGTGCTCGGAAGGCACGGGCGGTTTTTGCGTCAAGATCTGCACGGCGAGGTCGGGCAGGTTCGTGGCGTCGAACGGACGGCGGCCGACGACGCATTCGTAGGTCACGACCGCCGTTGCCCACAGGTCTGCGCGAGCGTCGACCTTGCTCGAGTCACGGGCCTGCTCTGGGCTCATGTAGTACGGGGTGCCCAGCACCGTACCGCTGGCGGTCGTCCCTCCGAGCGTGGCAGTCGACAGACCCTTGGCGATCCCGAAGTCGAGCAGCTTGGCCACGGGTCCGTTCGCGGACTGGCACACGAAGATGTTCGCGGGTTTGAGATCGCGGTGAACGATGGCGAGCGAGTGCGTGTGCGCCAGCGCAGCACAAACCCCGCCGACAATCGCCTGGACCTGGGTGTGGTCGAGCTGTCGCTCTCGTCGCAGCATGGACTCGAGACTCTCGCCCCGCAGCTGCTCCATGGCGATGTACAGGCGCTCGCCGTCCTCGCCGACCTCGTAAACGTCCACGACGTGGGGGTGTCGGACCTTGATGAGCGCCGCGGCTTCGCGCCCAAATCGTCCGATGGCTGCCTGGTCGTTGCGGCGGTCTGCGGCGAGGACCTTGACGGCGACAGTTCTCTGAGCCTTCGGATCGTAGGCGCTAAACACCTCCCCCATGGCCCCGGACCCAAGGCGACCGCGGAGTTCGAACCGTCCGATCGTGGGTCTCGGTGGCGACTGGCCAAACATCGAGCGCGCAACGGCAGCGAAGACTCGCTGTTCCTCGAGGCCCTGCGGGACAGGGTCGCTCATCGGCCCGACCGTTTCCAACGCCTGACGCCGAGTCGGCCCCCAATGCCGGTCGTCACCGAGCTTCGCCCCAGCGCGATCGCTGGCGACGAGGATGCGCGGCCGGGACGGTAGAGACGGTCAGTGAGACGCGGGCGGTCCGTCAGATACAAGACCACCCCGACGCCAATCGTGGCGAGTCCAACGACGCTGGTCACGATGGCGCCTGTGCGGCGCGCGTCTCGCTGGGCCCACGCCTGCTGCTCCCGGTCGTACTGCGCGACGGTGATACCGCTATTGTTGCGCATGTCGGCCCACTCGCGCGCAGCATTCTGCGAGCGCAACGACAGACCAGCAAGCGTCGCAGACGCGATCACGGTCGCGCCGCCCACCGCTATTGCGGCATAGGCCGTTTTTCGCTGGGTCGTGACCGGGAGGTTGACCACCACTCGCCGCGATTCTCCGCGGCCGAACTCGAACTCGCGGATCAATGGTGTGCGCCCCGCCCGTGCGACCGCGACCTGGTGCGTCCCCGCATCGACCTCGATCGCCTGGGGTAGGGGGAGTCGACCCTGGCTGTCACCGTCAACGAATACTTCGGCGCCACGTGGTCCCTGCAGTTCGAGTATGGCGGGCAGGCCCGACAGCGGAACCTCGAGCGGTACAGTGGTGCCTTGTGGGACCACGACCTTGCGCGAGACGTCGTGATACCCGGCGGCTTGGACGCGGATCTGGTGCTCGCCGGGTTCAACATCGACGGTCACGGGCGCGAGCGATGCCACGCCGTTGTCCACCGCAACCGTTGCGTCGGGCGTGGGGCTGTACACCATCAACCGAGTGATGATGACTTCATCGTCGAAGCCCTCGAGAACCGTGACGTACGACTCGAGTTCAACGATGAAGCGCTGCGCGTTGTTTTGGTTGCGTCCCGACGGACTACGGTCGAGGTACTGACGCAGCCGCAGTAGCGCCAGGCGAAGCTGCACCGGGTCGCGACCGTGATTGAAGTACAGCTCGCGGTGGCCGCGACCCATCGAGTACAGCTGACCCGGGCTGCCCGAGTAGCGATACGCCTCCGCGAAGTACTGGATGGCTTGTTGCCACCGCCCAGCTTGGGCGGCCTGTTTTCCCGCGGCGAACAGACGTTTCGCTTGCGGTAGGTCTTGGGCCTCGGGGGCCAGAATCGCCAACTCTTCGCGGTGCTCGGGCGCGACCTCGGTCACCGCCGGCCCGGGGACGGCGTGCGGCGCTGGGCCTGCCGGGGCCGTGAGCATCGCGGCGGCCAGTACAGGTGCGAGCATCCTAGAACTCCAGATCCTCGACGTTGTGGGCCGTTGTCGCTGGCCTTTTCTTCTTGTGGGTTGTGGCGCCCGGGGACCGGAGGAGCGTGATCGTCCGCTCGATGTCCCCGTCTGGTGTCAACGGGATCTCAAGGTCGGCATGACCGGGCGCTGAGATCCGCAGCGTCACTGGCGTGTCACCGCGCGGCATCGCGAATCGACCGGGGAGCACGGCGAGCAGCGTGTCGTCGCGATAGACCTTGGCGCCAGATGGTCCGATGAGGTGGACCTCAATAGCCGCTGGCGGATCCGGGCGGTGAGCGGGAGGGCCAAGGTCCGGCAGTACTGCCGCTGGCGTGGCGATGCCGCGGTTGTTCAGGGAGTTCACGTGGTTGCCCTGATGCTCACGTGGGCGCTTAGCACGCGGCTGCCGCTGGAGCGCTCCGCCTTCTCCACGGAG
>JAESSZ010000225.1 GCA_016763875.1 Nannocystaceae bacterium | reverse complement strand
TGCACCTGCGACCGGGTTCGGCTCAGCCGGCCCCGGCTGTCGTGCTCGAACTCGACCTCGATGTCACCGGGCAGCACGAGTTGCGTGACTTCGTCCCCGCGCCCGAGTTGCAGCGAGGTCACCACGCCCAGAGGGTCGATGAGGCGGCATAGTTGCCCCGTTTCGTACTCAAGGCGCGTGACGTGACCCTCGGGATCTTGCACGCGGGACAGTTGTCCGGCGAAGTCGTAGGTGAAATGCCATTGCCCGCCGACTGGATCGATGCCACGGACAAGGTGCCCAGCGGCGTCGTACGTCATTTTCCAGGTCTCTCCACCAGGCCGGCGCTGGCAGATCAATCGTCCTTCGTCGTCGTAGTCGTCTCGCCGACTGGTGCCGTCTGGCAGGCCGACGGCAGTGAGCTGCAGCGCGTCGTTGTACTGGTAGGTGGTCGCATCGCCGTGCGGGTCAACGATGCGGCTCACCAGGCCGACCGCCGATCGCTCGTACAGCGTGGCATGGCCGAGGCTGTCGGTGACAGTCGTGGTGTCAGAGTCGTACGCCAACACCCGATGCAGACGGCCGCCGACGCCCCACGTCCGGATACACTTTGCCGCGCAGCCGTGGCTGTCGTAGCCGTAGTAGAAACTGCCGCCTCGTCGGTTGGTTTCCCGCACCAGGAGATGGCCCGCGTACTCGTAGCTCCGCGCACTGCCAGCGGCGTCATAGGCCTCGGCGAGATCGCCGTCCAGCGAGTAGGAGAACCGCGCAGCATCGCGGTTGAGTGCCAGGATGTGGTCGTCTTGGTCGTAGCGTAGCTCGATGACCGCTTTGCCATCGACGGCGATCCGGTGCAGTCGTGCATGAGCGTCGTAGGTGAGCTCAGTCAGTGGCTGACCGGGAACGATGACCTTTGTGAGCCGCGCAAAACCCCGGTCTGTGTCTGACGACGCTGTGCCTGGGATCGGGCCGAAATGGAGGATTTGCGAGGGGTCCAGCAGCTCCCAGTGATGGCGGCCGTGACAGCGCAAACGTATGCGACCGGTTGGGTCGCGCAGTTCATCCCCCGCACGTGCGACACCGTCACGCAACGGCACGCAGTCGAACTCGATCTGCCGTCCATGCTGGTCACGCACAACCACGCGGCCGACCTCAAGCCACACCGCTTGGTCGAAGTTGTGCGACCAGCCAAATCCAAACGGGCTGTCGACATCGCTGCGGTTGGATGCGTAGTGCCGAGTGAATGCTAGCGGTGGAGCGACGCTGCGATAGTCCGTCGCGTCGGTGACGACCGCACCCGTGGCCACATCCACGGGGTCGCCGACCAGGCAGGCGTACTGCGGTGGCGCAAGGTCGGCGGCGCGCGCACTGGAGCAGCGCGAGAGCATTGTTTGCATCGCGGACGGGAGGCTGTAGTCCGAGCGCGAACTGCCGCCCCGCGAGCCGCTGCGTGCGGTCGGGGCTGGCGCTTGCTCTGATTGCTCTCCTTTAGGCGCGGGTGGGGCGGTGACGACCTGCTGGCGTGCTGCACTGGAGTTGAGCGAACCCCCGGATCCGACCTGAAACATGCCTTCGTGCAGCAGGCTGTGTTTTTGCCCGATGCTGATTTTGGGCTGCCAGGCGATCGGCAGGGCAGCGTCTCCCCCCGGGCCCATCTCAATCGCGATCACGTCCTGGGTTGCCGCGGGTTGGCCGTTGATCGTCACGACCAATGGCGCCTTCGTCTTTCCGCCTTGCGACTGCTCGAGCCCCCGGGTCATGCGCTCGGCGGCCTCGGCGGCTTCGTCGCCGATCTCGCCCACGAACGCGACCGGGGGCGCATAGCTCGCCATCCCGAACACAAGATCTCCGATCACCGCTAGCCGCATGCGCTCCACAGCCACCTCAATCCTACGCGCGTCTCGCGTCGCTATTCACTTTAGAATCGTCCTCCGAGCGATACCCCGACGTAGCCGCGGCCCATGGTGGGCGCCACGGCCAGGTAGCGCACGCGCCGTCGGATTCCGAACGCAAGCATCGTCGCGCCGCCCGCGAGCATTATGGTGCCGAGCACGGCCCCAGTGACGATGAGGGCGTCGCCGGTTTTGCCGCGGCGATCGACCTCATCCATCTTCTGTTGGCTCTGGGCGTCGGAGGAGTCCCCCGAAGCGCGCTTGCTGATCGATGAGCCCACGATAATGAGCGACATCGCACCCAGCCCGCCGACGATCGTGACCGCCCCACCAACGATGAGCCCCACACCCGACGGCCCCTGGGGTTCGAACGGTTTGATCACGACCGGGGCAATGATGGGATCTTTGGCCTTCGGTTCATCCGGCGGAGGCGGCGCGAGTCGGCGGCTCGCCTCGTCGTACAGGCGCTTGATCTCCGTGCCCGTCTCTTCCGCTTCCAACCCGACATTGGCACCGCCACCGTAGACGCGTTGGTACTCTTTGACGTAGCGGTCGTAAGCGGTGAGGCCCGCTCTGAGCGAAGCCACCGCGTCCTTGAGATCGGTGGCCTCACGGGACTCGAACGCACGCATGTACGCGTCCAGTGCGACCAGGAGTGTCGTCTCCCGCTCCTCGCGATTGGTACGGTTCTCAGGGAGGATCTCAAGGATCTCGTTCCAGGACTTGGCCGCGCCCCGAAAGTTGCCATCCCCGTAGGTCACCTGCGCCCGGTTGTTGAGGTCCTTGACCCGGGTCGAGTCTGCGACCGGACTCGAGCCCGGTCCCCGAGCCTGAACTGGGCCGGGCACAGCCACGACGGCCGCGGCGACAGCGGTGGCGACGAGTCCGGCGACGAGGCGTCGGTGCACTGCTCCGCGGATCTGTGCGGGGTTTGATGGGCTGGGCTTTCGCTCCGGCGATGGGCCGACTACGCTGTCGGTGACGGACTCGGGCCGCTCAGTTCTCGGCATTCTGTTCATTCGAATGGCCTCTGCAAGTCTCAGGATCTGCTTACTCGGTGCGTTGGTCGTCGCCGGTCCAGCGTGTGCGAACCGACGATTCTTAGGGGGGACTGACTTGTTGGATGTCCAGCGCCGCGATCCGACCTTCGCGAAGCTGCGAGTGTACCCGTCGTCGGATTTCATTGCCGTGTACGGCCGGCAGCTCGCCAACGATCTCAGCGTGAGCGGCCAGACGGGCCGCGTAGACGAGGAGTACAGGGCTCAGCGCATCGAAATTCCGGTGCGGCGGTCGCGACCGGGGGTCATCGTGGCGGTCGACGCCGAGGATTCGTCCGCGCTGTTGTGGGTGAGTTTCGAGTCCCGTTGCGCCTCGGCCGATTGCGCTTTTGGTTTTCTCCAGGGAGACGATGGCCGATTTCGGCTCTCACAGGTGCCCGTTTTTGACGGGTACTCCTCCGGGACTGTGTACCGCAAACGAATCGCGCCGCGGAAAGTCATGGAGAAGACCACGCTCTACTCCAAGACGAGTTCGACTTCGGTCTATTTCACGACTCGGGGGGCGGTCTTGCCGGTTGCCCTAGAGATCAAGAAACGCAAGACCGTGCGTGTCGAGACAATCGTGGCGCCGCAGCAAGGCGTCCGTCCCGGACAGACGCCGAGCGCCGAGTAGTCGGTGCTGCTCCCGACACCGAGCGAGTCAATGCGTCGCGATGTGCGGTGTTTTCATGGCGAGGTATTTGAACGTTAGCGTTAGCCGGAGGGCGGGCCATCAAGGATAAAATGCAGGCGCACGTTCGCGCCATTTCCACACGCGCGGCCCAGCGACGCGGCACGGTCCTCGTCGATGCGCTTGTGCGTACCGCGGGCTGGACCCGGCATCTATTTGCGTCCCCCCTGGCACGTGGAGCTGAGCGGTCAGGGCTTCTTGTCGATCTTCCAGTTCGCGTTCTTGAACGAGTTGGGTGTCGGCTGCCCGCCGCGCGCGGTGATCGTGTTCGCGATCCCTCGCATGAGCCGCGCCCAGCCCGTCTGTTGAGGCATGGCACCCGCGAGGCCGATGACAGCATTGGTCGGGCTGCTGACAGCGCGTGTGTAGATCTTGACGCGGCCGTCGCTGAGTTTCTCCGCGCCAAACTCGCGCGAACCGTACTCGGGATGCTCGCCACCCCAGGACGTGTTGATGCACGTGTATACGAAGTACAGGGGTTGCAGGTCGGTCAACATGACCGAGCCGTTGTCGGGACCGCCGATGTCGATGTCCACGATCTCCCCGACCTTGGGCGCTCCCGATGCGCGTCGGGTGAACACGTTCACCGCGCGGAAGGTGGTGTCGTTGACGGTCGCGTCGAGATCCGAGGCCAGCAGCAGGACGAAGGCTTCCGCGGTCACCCCAGGGGGAAGACGATCCACGAGCACGAAGTAGTCGTCGTAGACCATGTAGCTCGTGCCGCCAGACAGGGTCTGGAGCGTGCCGTCGGCCTTCGTGACGGCAGCTTTCACCGCGGGATTGTCCAGCCAACGCTCTGCACGAAGTCGCTGGTGGCACTGCGTCATCGCATGGTCGAGACTCGGGCCGGACCCGCGTGCACGCGCTTCGGCGAGACGCTCGCGGGCGTGGCGGACCGCCATCTCGCGCTCCCGGGCGGCAAGCTTGGGAGCATGTCGCTCGCGAAGCTGGAGATACGCGGGAAAACTCATCGTCTTCTGCTCAAGCTGCATCTCGTAGCGGAGCGGGGCACCGACACTGTCGCGACTGGGGCATAGGTGGTCGACAACGAGCTCCAGGACATCTTCCCCACTGAGGCGGCCTCGACTCATCACCATCTGGTTATTCACCTCTGTGTGGAGTAGACGAAGACTCCCCGACCGGGCGAACGCCTGATAGCGGCCCGCCAAGATCGCCTGCGACCGAGGCGGCAGCGCGCGGACAACCTCGGCCAGCTCTCGCGGGAAGTCCTGAAGCCAGTTGCCGTGTACTGGGGGAATGTCGCGATTGTCGACGCGCTCAAACAGGCGGTCGCCAGCCATCTCTTTGAGAAACTCGATGCGCTTGGCGTTGTCCAGGCCGGCAAGCGTTGTGTTGGTGCTCGTGCGGT
This sequence comes from Nannocystaceae bacterium, assembly GCA_016763875.1. Lineage (GTDB taxonomy): Bacteria > Myxococcota_A > Polyangia > Nannocystales > Nannocystaceae > JAESSZ01. Next base: position 5,762 of record JAESSZ010000225.1, on the reverse strand, counting down.
CGGCGTCAGGCAGCGCTATCCATATGTCCGCAATACCGAGTTGCTCGTGGATCGGAAGCGCAGTGACAAGGCTGTTTCGCACGTCCGGGCTCACGTAACTCGCCGGGGGCTCAGACCGCGGCGGTGGATCGTCGCCCGCCCTTGGTGCCACGCGCAGGCCGGGAGGTGCATTCGGGTCGATGCCTTGCTGCTGGCAGAGCCGGTCGACTTCCCGTTTCCGCTCTCCACCCCAGCGCGGGTTGCGGAGAAAACCGTTGTCGCGCGCGTACAACAACGCCAGTTGCACACCCACGAACGCGTCACGCTCGCCGCTGTACAGGTCCTGTCTCAGGCGTCGCCAGCACGGCTCAAGCGATTTGTGTTTGGCCAGCGTCTGCGCCCCGTCGCCGTAGGCGAAGTTGGCGGCGAGCCCCGATTTGTCGTGTTTCCACGCTCCGGCCTTGGCGACATCTTTGGCGATCATCTCGCCGAAGACCGCCATGGCGAGGCGCTCGTAGTCCTTCGCTTGCAGCCGGTTCTGGCTTGCGAGCCGAATCAGGTCTCGGGCGGCCTGGTCGTTATCGGGCATGTGCAATCTCCGTCTTGTGCTGGGGTCAACCGCAGATGAGCATTCTACCGTGTAAACCGCTGGCATCCGCTCTCGGGTGCTCCGAATCCAATACGCACCGACAGACCACTTCGGATTGCATGTCGCGTTTCTGCGCGCCGGTCTCAGTCCTCTGGCGACCCCGGTGGGCTGTTTGAGCCCGCCCTCGGGGATCGGCCGACGGCAAGACCTAACGAAATGACTCCTACAGTGGCGAGGCAGACTGTCACCAGCACCGGGGTCAGCCTCGCGCCGAACAGGAACGCGACTGTGCTGAGCAGTGCGGGGATCTGCGGGACTGAGGTCGAGAGCATCAGCGCGTCGAACTCGGCGCTGTCACGGGCTTGCTCGGGTGTCAGCCTCGGGTCTCGCGGTTTTTTCAGTGAGCGGGCTACCAACCACCGCTGGAGGAAGAATCCCAGGCCCGTTGCCACGACTGCGGCCGGTGCCATCGCCCACGCCCATGGGGTTACATCGGGGGACAACCACGCACGTACATCTTCGAACTCAGCGGGCATCAGAAGATGGCGGACGCCGCTCTCCAGGACTAGTGCGAAGGGTGTCGAAAGCCCAACAATGGCCAGCAACCCGAATCGCTGTGCAGCCGACCTTCCCACCCTTGCATTGAACCGCAGTGGAATCCGGGCCACAACGTTGACCTCGCAGTGCGCACCGGTGTACGAGGCAATGGATGCCTCAGCGGAACTCCCGCAGTAGTTGGTTGCGCCCAATCCCGAGTCCCGTTCACGGTGCTCCAAGCCCACGTCGAAGGTTCGCCACGGCGCTTATTTGCGGGCTCGGAATCGCTGGGTGGAATACGGCTGCCGCGGCTGCCCCGGACGACGATGACGACCCGGTGGTCGATGTCGACGACGGTGACGATGCCGGTGAGGTCGAAGCTGCGCCCACAGACGATGAAGCCGCCCCCTCCGGAGGCTCGGGTGGGGCGAGTGGCTCGGTCTCCCTCGGGGGTGGCGCGAGTGCGGACGGCAAAGGCAAACGGTCCAAGCGCCCAAGGAAGAAGCGCGAGTCTTGCCACTCCAAGCCGTTCGACATTCTCGATTGTGTGCCGACCAACCACACGCTCGAGGTGGGCATGCATATTGGCGGTTTCATCGTGGCCAAAAACCACGGTTTGTTCGACGCTGGCGTTGCGCCGCAACCTGACATCCGCCGGATGAATGCCGATATCGGTTGGCGGTTGCTGTATTTACCGATCCCCTACGTGGGTGTGGGGCTTGAGGCTACGGTCATGCCCACGCGCAGTCCGTCCGAGGACGTCGGGGCAACGATGTACTCGATTCGCGGCTACGTCGCAGGACAGGCGCCCTGGCGCATTACCCCGACGTTCATCATGGGCGGTGGCCTGCTCGGGATCAACTCCGACAACGAGTTGCTCAACTCAGGCGACGGCGTATTTTACTACGGGCCTGGCGGCAAGTTCTATATCAACGACTGGGTGGCCGTGCGCATCGAGGGGCGCCATCTGGTGTCCTCGGACGGTAACAACGGCAAACGAGCCCACTACGGTGAGATCTTCGCTGCGCTGGACCTGACGCTGCGCATCGGCAAGTGGGTCGAGCGTCGCGATCGCAAGCGCAACAAAGACCGGGATGGCGACGGGTATCCCGATGACGATGATCGTTGCCCGGACCTGTACGCCGAGGACGCTTGGGGCTGCCCCGAGAATCTCGACAGCGACAAGGATGGCATCGTGGACTCCCGAGACAAGTGCCCCAAACAGTGGGGCGATAGTGCTTCGGGTTGTCCCGTACGTGACGAAGACGGCGACGGGATTCTCGATAGCGCCGACGGCTGCGTAGACGAACCCGAGACCTACAACGGATTCGAGGACGACGATGGCTGTCCTGACGACATGCCCGCCGAGGTCAAAGCGATCAGCGGCGTCATCGAAGGCATCTACTTCGATTCGGGGCGCGCGAACGTCAAGAACAGCTCGCGTGCGGTGCTCGACACCGTGGTGGACACGCTGGGTAAGTTCCCGAAGATCCGCCTGAAGATAACGGGACACACCGACAACACGGGCAAGCACGAGACCAACACCAGGTTGTCGGCCGCCCGCGCCGATGCGGTGCGCGACTATCTGGTGCGCAAGGGCGGCGTCGACGCTTCGCGACTCGAGACGGCGGGTGTTGGACCCGACAAGCCGATCGCGGACAATGGGACCAAAACGGGACGCGCGAAGAATCGCCGGATCGAGTTCGAGCGACTGGCCGACGCGGAGTAAACGGTGCTGGGGCGGACCGCCGCCCCAGCAGTAAAAAGGGGTCACCACCCGGACCGCCCCCAAAATTGGGCCCGAGCAGCGACCCCTCGGTCGCAATAAGTCTTGGCTCAACCTCTGTGGCTGATTGAGCGCGGGACAATGGTGTACTGGGTCTGCGCCGTGTGCAACCGGTGTTGTCCACCTTGCTACAGGGGGCGGGACCGGAGCGCGGCAAAGAGCGTTTTCGCGCCCAGAGGCGGTCTAGATGAACTTCACCGTCAAGAGGAACGCGGTGATCGTATCTAGCTTTTTCACGCCCGGCAGCGGCTGGTTCTCGTACCGCAGCGTGAATGTCGTTGCCAACCCTATTCGGTTACCAAGGCTCGCGGTCACCGAGTTCACCCAGTTGAGGCGCAGGCGTTTGGCGACCAGAACGCTCTGTAGGTACTCCAGTCCGGTGTCCAACGATACGAGGTCCGACAACTGGTTGCTGTACCCGGCAAAGAGTCGCACCGCGTGGTTGGTGGCGCGTTCATCGACCAGTGCGACGCGCCGTGTCTCGCCATCGGGGTCATCCGGATCGACTGGCACGTCCGCGAGGATCGCGTCGAGACGCCGGTCGTCGAACTGAAAGTCGTAGCCTGCTTCGAACCACAGACGGTGCTTAGGGTTGGTCAGTGCGTAGAACGCGACGCCTGGATCGATGTTCAAGCGTAGGTCTAGCCCCTGAAATCGGTCGTTGCGGCCCGTGGTCATCAGGAACGCCGCCCACCGCTTCGCGAAGAAGTAGTCGTAGCGAACCATGCCCTGAATGTTCGAGACCGTAGTCTCAACCGGACTGTCCACGTCGGCCGCGGCGCGGCCGTAGTTGCCCGCAGCGGCGCTCCCGAACTGGTGACGACCGCGACGAAGGCGGAATCGTCCGTTGGCTGTCGCCTGAAACGTCCGAGCGTTGCCGGTGGAAAGCAATGCACCCGCCGAGATCTCCAGGTCCGTCGCGTCCTCGGCGGTCCGTTCATCGGCGGCGGCGAACTTTCCCTGAGTTTCTAGTTCAGTTGCACCTGAAGACGCAGCGTCCTGGGACGTTGATCCTTCGGGAACATCATTCGCCTCCGCGGCCGGTCCGACCAACGATGATTCAACGGCACCGAGGGTGACCTCAGCGGCCTGATGACCATCAAGGATGGCGAGCGGACTGGCCAGGGCGAACGCCAGAATGAGGGCACCGGTGGCGGGCATCACAAAGCGCGGGGCAAAGGTACAGACTGTGGCGCGATTTGAACAGGCGTTGGGAAATCCGACCTGAAGGCTATCGGATGGGGTCGCTTGTGGCGCTCCAGCGTAACTGGGCTACGCCGGGTTCACGCACGAGCCGACATCCGGGCTTGCCCGCAACGCCGGTCGGCGCGGAGCACTCTTGTGCCTCACCCCGCTCCTGAGCGCGAGCGGTCGTCGGGTTGGGGTAGTCCCTACTCCGAGACGACAAGTAGCCCGCTCACCAGGGAGTCCCGCACGAACTCGAACACGGCGCCTTGAACCGCGGCCACGTCGGTGCCGCAGACCTCGGCGTAGCGCTGACACGCCACAGACAGCTCGCTCGTGTCGGCCAGGATCTGCAGCAGCGCGCCCGCGGCATCGCTGACGGACTGGTCGCGCGCTCTGCCACCGTCGAACCGAACACGGAGCCGATGGGTGTCTGATGGCTGCGAGTCTGATGGCTCCGGGTCGCTACCTGCAAATGCCTGTTCCTGGGCTAGCCAGGCGTGGCGAGAGACCTTGATCTTGGCGCTCATCATGGCCTGGGGTCCAGCCGCCGCCACCCGCAGACCCGCTTGCAGCTCCGCCAGTGCGCTGGCGTCGTAGACTCGCTTGCCTCGCGTTCCAACCTCGGCGACGAAGCTCGGCGCCCCGGCATCGAGGCGACTCAACTGCAGTAACACGTGTTGGCTCGTGGAGATCCCGAGCGCCGAGAGATGGTCGCGGTACGTTGCGGCGGCCGCTGCGTAGTCCGGGCCAAGGTCCGCGTACGTTGTCGATGCGTAGCCGATGGCTTGCTCGTCGGCGGAATGGCCTTGCGCCACCACGATGATCACCTGCAGGGCATCGGTCCCCAAGACTTCGGACACGAGTTGCGTGACCGTCTGGTCGGTGGGCGGTGCGGTGTCGAAGAGCACGAGAGCCCGTCCGCTGGGGTTCAGTGCGTCCGGCAGCTGCGGCAGTAGACGCAGAGTCAACTCGTCGCCTCGGTGACCGCCGTGGAGATACGTCGTGGTCGCGATAGAGTCTGGCTGAGTCACGAACGGCGGTTGGGAGACGATGAGGTCGAACGTTCGACCCGCGACCGGCTCGAGCAGCGAGCCGCAGAAGAAGGTCGCGTTGTCGACACCGTTGAGGCGCGCATTGAGACGACTGTAGTCGACTGCGCGCGGATCTAGATCGACGCCCACGACTTGTGATGCGCCGTGGCGTGCGGCTGCGAGTGCGAGTGAACCGGCGCCGCATCCAATGTCGAGCACCGTCGCCCCAGCGGGCACGTTGGTCGCGGACCACAGCTCCTGCGTGGTTGCTCCGGGGCCCATCACAGGGTCGTGCTTGGCGACGGCCTCATCCGAGGCTAAGAGCAGGTTCGCGAACGGCATCAGCCGTAGCCGCGATCGCAGGCCACCGTCGCTCGAGTACAGCACGTCGATGCCGGTCAGGGCCTCGACAATCTGCGGGCCTAGGCTCTTGCTTGCTGTCGTGGCCTCGACGGCATCGTCGTAGGCAAACAGACGCGCCCAAACAGCCGCTGGCTCCGCGTTGCGCCGCAGCCACGCGTGCACCAGAGGTCGCCTGACTTGGTCGAGTTGCGAAGGGGCGACGGACTCCGCGCGAGCGATGAGACCGGCATCAAAGCCGCTGTCGCTCGCTCGACTGCGGATCTGAGTCAGCAACGCGGGATCGAGGGCG
>JAESSZ010000224.1 GCA_016763875.1 Nannocystaceae bacterium | reverse complement strand
TTTCCGCGGCCCGAGCCGCCCGAGCCACGAGCCAGGCCCCGGGGATCGCCATGAGTCCGGCGCCCACAAACTGCAGGAGATACATCACCACAGCGAAGCTGGAGCCCGGCCCCGCCACCTGCGCGTCGGTGAGGAACAGCCCGAGTGCCGCCGCGGCGCCGATCTGAAAGGTCCCGGTTTGCCCGGGGCCGCCCGGGAGCTGAATCGACAGGCCGATGATCGCGACGATCGCAGCCGCCTCCGCGAGACCCAGTGTCACGCCGCATCCACCCAGGACGAGCCACAACTGCGCGACGGTAATCCCCCAGTACAGAAACGACGTCGCCAGCAGCGGGACGACGCGGCGCGGGTCGAACAATGCCGACACTGGGGCGGTCAGTCGCAGCAGGATTCGAGCGGCACGCGGGCCTAGTTTGCCCCCGAACCGCGTCACCGTCTCGGCGGCGCGTTGAGGGAAACGTGCCGCGATCAGCAGTCCGATCAACGCGACCACGAACAAAGCGAGCATGCCCAGCCCAATGCGGTGCACGCTGCCGAGGCTCTCGTCGACGCCGGGCGCGTTGCTTTCGGCGAGCGCCAGACCGCCAAAGAGCATCGTGCAGATCAGCAGCCCGTCGATGATCCGCTCCGTTGCCACCGCCGCGAGCGATTCGGTGAGTTTCACCCCTGGCTGTTTTCCCCCAACAACAAGCAGCGGCCGCGAAAGCTCGCCCAACTTGAGCGGCAAGACCAGCAGGACTAAGAAGGAGAGAAAGCCGCTGCCATACACGACCGCGCGGGACATGCGACGGCGCGGGTCGCCGGACGCGTCCGCAACCACGGGATCGAGCAGGTACGCCAACCGCAGCGCGCGTACCGTCGCGTAAGGCACGTGAAGCGCCAGTGCCAACCACACAAACCCTGGCCGTGGCAGTACCAAACGGTCGGGCCACAGTTGCAGTTGCGTCGAGGCGAGCCACAACAACAACCCGCCGAAGACCAGCGACGCCGCCCACGATCCGAGGCGGCGCTTGGCCGACGGGGTCGAATCGCTGGTCACCGGCTCATGCTACACAACGCCGCGTGACCGTACTGGACTGCATTGAGGTCGGACCCCAAGGCGACGCCGCCAGCGGCAGCGTGATCTGGATGCACGGCCTGGGCGCCGACGGCAGTGATTTTGTGCCGATGGTTCCAATGCTGGGCCTGCCCGACGTGCGTTTTGTGTTCCCCAACGCGCCCGTGATGCCGGTAACGATCAACGGGGGCGCAGTCATGCGCGCTTGGTACGACATCACGACGCTCGAACGCGGACCTGACCGCGAGCCAGAGGCTGACGTGCGTGTCGCGGCAAAACACATCGAGGCCCTGCTCAAGCGGGAAGCGGAACGTGGCGTGCCTCCGGGCAAGACGGTGCTCGCCGGGTTTTCTCAGGGGGCCGCGATGGCGCTGCACGTTGGGCCTCGCTACGAAGAAACCCTGGCGGGCATCATGGTGCTGTCGGGGTACCGGCTGCTGCCCGAGACGTTCGCCGCTGAGCAGCACGAGGCCAACCGCGGCACTGCGATGTTGTTCTGCCATGGCATCGCCGATGAGGTGCTACCGGTCGACAGTGGACGGGAGGCGTGCGAGTTCATGCGCGAGCACGCCGACACCAACGACATCGCGTGGCACGAGTTTCCCATCGGGCACTCGGTCAGCGAAGAGGAGATCGCGGTGGTGGCCCAATGGCTCACGAAGCGACTCTCCTGAGAAGCGCACGCCGTGCTGCGCCGAAGATGATGATCGCCGCGATGCCCCTGGCGGTGGGCGTCGGATGCCATGGTGCGACGTCGCAAGCCACCGCGCCCGACGCCCCTGCGGTTCTAGTACCGAGCCGCCCCCCTGGCAATGACCGCGGCCATGACGACGGTCGCGCGACGTTGGCGTGGTCCTTGCTCACGGCTCGGCTGCCGACTGCGGTGAGCAACAACGCAGTTGCATCGGTCGGCGGCGACACGCTCGTGTCGATGATGGGTTTGACCGGAAGAAAAACCCACGCCGACATCGTGCGCACCGCCATGACCTGGACACCGGGCGCCCCCGCGTTTCGTACGGTCGCGGCGACGCCAGGCGCACTCGGTCGGCTCGCGGGCTCGGCCGTGGGCTTGGGCTCGGACGTCTTGCTGTTCGGCGGCTACACGGTCGGGCCCGACGGGCACGAAGTTTCAGTCCCGGCGGTACAGCGCTACGACGTGAACGCCGACGCCTGGTCGACGTTGACCACGATGCCCGTCCCCGTGGACGACGCGATGGTTGCCGTGTGGCGCGACCGGGTCGTGCTGGTCAGCGGTTGGTCCAACGTCGACAACGTGCCCGACGTGCAGTGGCTGCATCCCAGCACTGGTGAGTGGAGCACTGCCAGCGCAATCATTGGTCCGCCCGTGTTCGGTCATGCGGGCGCGGTCCTGGACGACAGCATCGTCTACTGCGACGGCGTGCGTCGGTCCGAGACGGCGCCGAAGTACCGCGCCGTCGATGCCTGTTTCCGCGGCGACATCGATCCCGACGCGCCCGAACGCATCGTTTGGTCCTCGATCCCCTCGCACCCGGGGCCAGCGCGCTACCGCATGGCGGCCGGTCGCTACCAAGCCCAGGGGTGGATCGTCTTCGCAGGCGGTACCGCCAACCCGTACAACTACGATGGCCTCGGCTACGATGGCGTGGCGTCTCAGCCGGTTCGCGATGTGTTCGCCTGGGACGGCGAGGCGTGGCGCGAGTTGCCACCGTTACCCGAACCGCTCATGGACCATCGCGGGCTCGTCGAGGCCTCAGGCGCGCTATTTCTGATCGGTGGAATGGACACGATGCGGCAGGCCAGCGACCGGGTCTACCGATTGGGTCCGATCTCGACGCGCTAAGCCGAAGCTCGGCAGCGCTGCCCCCCGCGTCCGTGTTACAGGCTTGTGCGTGACCACCGGGTCCCCGCTTTCCGATCAACAACTCGTCGGCGCCTGGCTGGCCGGCGACAGATCGGCAGGCGACGTACTCTCAAAGCGCCACTACGGGAGCGTTCGGCGCTTCTTCGATCTCCGTCTCCCCCACCTCGCCGACGACCTGACGCAACAGGTCTTTGTCGCGGTCGCGGAGCAAGCCGCCTCCTTGCGCGCAGGGGCTGTGTTCAAGCCTTACCTGTTCGGTATCGCTCGTCATCTGCTACTGCGACACTTCCGCAAGCAGGGGCGACACGACCGTGCGGTACGGGTCGCCGAAGAAGACTCGACCGCCCGAACATCGCTCAGTGTCATCGCCGTCCGCCGAGAAGACGAGGTCCTCCTCCTGATGGGGCTCTCGACGCTCCCCGTGGACCTGCAGATCGCGGTCAATCTCTACTACTGGGAGAGCATGAGCACGGCGGAGATCGGCACCGTGCTCAAAGCCAATGCGAGCACGATAGGCAGCCGTCTCGCGCGCGCCCGCGAGCTCATCGTGGAGGCCGTGCTCGACATGACTCGGCCGGGCGTACTCCGCGATCGGGTGGTTCTCAACCTCGACCGCCTGCATCTCGATCTGGGCCCGACCACGCTGACCGCCTGTACTCAAACCGCGACGACGCGCTAGCGGTCCGACTTCTCCGACACCCTGCTAGAATCGCCAGCGTGACCGGAGCTTCGTCCGCAGGGCTGCTCGCAGCAGGCACCCGGATGGGCCGCTACGAACTCCTGTACCGCCTGGCGATGGGCGGCACGGCGGAGCTGTACGTCGCGCGGCACAGTGGGATCGAGGGGTTCGAGCGCACGGTCGTGCTCAAGCGCGTACTGCCGCACCTGACGGACGACCCGGAGTTCATCCGGATGTTCCTCGACGAAGCCCGCATCGCGGCATCACTGGACCACCCCAACATTGCGCAGGTCACCGACATCGACGAAGAGAACGGCGAGTACTTCTTCGCGATGGAATACGTGCACGGGCAAAACCTCCGGCAGGTCCTGCGCAAGACAGAGCAAGGACTACCGCTGGGCATCGCGTTGCTGGTGATCACCGGGGTCGCCGCCGGCCTGCACCACGCGCATGAGGCACTTGGG
>JAESSZ010000223.1 GCA_016763875.1 Nannocystaceae bacterium | reverse complement strand
GCTGCTGGTGCCCGAAGCGGCTGCGGGGCGCAAGGCCCGGTGCTACGCCGCAGCGGCAAGTCAACCGCGCCCTGGACCGCTTAGGCATCACGACAGCGGTGGCTGACGCGCGTGCGACGGGGTTTGATGCCGGGTCTGTCGACCTGTTCGTGTCCAACAACACGCTCGAGCACCTGCCGAAGAGTACGATCGCGGACGTGTTCGCTGAGTACCGGCGGCTCAGCACACGCAGCGGCGTGATGAGCCACTACATAGATATGACGGACCACTACGCGTCCTTTGATCGCGCGATCACGGTCTACAACTTCCTCCGATTCTCCGACAGGACGTGGCGGGTGTTCAACAACGATCTGCAGTACCAAAACCGCCTACGCGTTTCCGACTTCCGACATCTGCATGCAGACGCAACTTGGGCGATTGTCGAAGAACGGAACGAAACTGACGCATCGGCATTCGAGCGCGTCCCGCTGGCCCCAAGATTCTCTTGCTACTCTCGCGAAGACTGCATGGTCTACGCAACGTGGCAGGTCTCTCAGCTGGCGTCGCCTTAGCCGGCTTGGGGAGGAGGCCAGCCGGAAATCCACCCGGCCGTTTTCAGCCAGCGGCCGTTCGTGCGGCATCGCCCAGTTGCTCGGCAACGGAGCGAGGGCCGCCGTCAACGTTCCGGTAGCCTGCGCCGGTCTCCAGCATCCGGTAGATCATCTGGACGTCGCCGTCGCTCGCCGCACGCTCGAGACGGTGGACCCACGGGGCCAGCTCGACACGGTCGACCACCGCGGAACTCGCCAGCATGATGCCCGCAGCTTCGGAGGGCTGCGCGTCTTCGCCGTAGCGCAGCAGTTCCTCGTGCAGCTTCTCGCCCGGACGCAGGCCAACAATCTCGACCGGGACTTCTGCCTCGGTGAAACCGGCGAGACGAATCATCTGTCGCGCCATGTCCAAGATCTTCACGGGCTCGCCCATGTCGAGCAAGAAAATCTCGCCGCCCTTCTTCATGGCGCAGGCCCGCACCAGCAAGCGCACCGCCTCGGGAATGGTCATGAAGAAACGCGTGATGTCCTTGTGCGTCACCGTGACCGGGCCGCCGGCCTTGATCTGACGGCGGAACGTGTGCAGCACAGAGCCTCGGGACCCCAAAACGTTCCCGAACCGCACGGCCGAGAACCGCGTTTTACTGACCGCGTCCAGGTCGTGGACAACCATCTCGGCGACACGCTTGGAGGCGCCCATCACGGAGGTCGCGTTGACCGCTTTGTCGGTCGACACGAGCAAGAAACGGTCGACGCCATGACGGTCGGCAGCTTCAGCCACAACTCGGGTGCCGCGGACGTTGTTGTCGATGGCCGCGGTGGGATGCGATTCCATCATCGGCACATGCTTGTACGCCGCGGCGTGGAACACGACCGACGGACGATGCATGGCGAACACGCGTTCGATATCTTGCTCCCGCCGCACGTCGGCGAGACACGCGACGAGGCGGTCGCCCAGTACGGGCAGCAACTCCTGCTCGATGTCGAACAAGTTATTTTCGCTGGCGTCGATCAACACGAGCGACTCGGGCTGCTGCTCCGCGAGTTGTCGGCACAGCTCAGAGCCAATGGAGCCGCCCGCGCCCGTCACGACGATTCTTTTGCCGCGGTATGCGTCGCTGAGCAGGCCGCGTATCGACTCGTCGAGCGGCACGACACCTCGGCCCAGCAGGTCTTCGATGCGGATCGGGCGGACTTTGGTGATGCTCACCTTGCCGCTAAGGAGATCGTACAAACCCGGCACCGTCTGCACCGAGAGACCACAGGCCCGACAGCGTTCGACTACCGCGCGCAGCACGTCGACCGGCGCCGAAGGCATGGTCAGAATGACCGTCTCGGCGCCCACGGCTTGAGCCACCGCCTTGATGTCGGCAATGGTGCCCGCAACACGAATGCCCTCGACCTTGAGCCCCTGGCGGGCTGGATCGTCGTCGACGAATGCCGCAGGGGTGTAACCAGCATCCGGTCGCTGCCGAAGTTCGCGGGCAGTCATGGCTCCCGCTCGGCCCGCTCCAACAAGCAGGGCCCTACGGGTGACGGCACTGCGTTGCACGTTCACGTTCACTCGGGCCAGCCGCTCGTCGATGACCCGGGTGATGACCCGAACCCCGATCGTACCGCCGAGAACGAAAAATCCGTCCAACGCGATCACGCCCAACGGCACCACCGTGACACCAGGGGCCACCAGCGGCGTGATCAGACGTATCGCGAGCAAGCCCGCGGTGACCGAAGCCACCGCCCCCAGCAACCGAAGCGAGTCGGCGAGCCCAAAGAGGCGCCAACTCGTGCGGTGCATGCCAAACGCCTGGCCGGCCGCGAATCGGATAACCGGTAGGACCGACAGCAACAGGAGCAACTGCACCCCTTGGGAGCCGGTCGGCCAGCGGTCGAACCGCAGCACGTAGGCGAACGTCACAGCCAGCGCGAAGACTGCGAGATCGAGACCAAGTTTGGCCGCGCGGCGTGAACCGGAGCCGCCGAACGCGGCAAAAGGCAGTCGCAGAAATCCAATCACAGAAAGGCGTAAGACAGGGTGAGAGGTACGGGCAGGTGCTGCGCGGCAGCCCCTTCCCGGGAGGTCGCTACCGGGTTGGCCAATGCGAAACCGACCGTCCCGAACTTGGTAGCTCGCTGTTACTAACGTCCTGTTCTCTCAGCGGCAAGCTAACCTGAGCCCTGAGCCATTTTGGGCCGCGTAAACGCTGTGCTCGGGACATCCACGGCGGTTCCCCGCGAACTCACCCCCGGACAGTTGTACAGTCTTACACGGCCAGCGAGTGCGAATGCTCCGGTGCGCGCCGCGTAGTACGCTGGGCATCGATGGTGTCCACCCACCACGCCGAGCCGGCTCTGACGACCTCACGCGAGGCGCACGCGCGGTGGCTGGTGACCGGGGGCGCTGGCTTCATCGGCTCGCACCTCGTGGCTGCGCTGCTGGGCCAAGGGCACCACGTGACGGTCTTTGATGATTTCTCGTTCGGTCGCGAACAGAACCTGGAAGCGGCGCGACTGGCGGCGGGCCAGCAGGCTGCGACCCGGTTGGCTGTCGTTCGGGAAGATATTCGTGACGCCTCGGCCGTCGCCGCAGCCACGGCCACGGCCGACTACGTTCTCCACCATGCGGCCCGTGGCTCGGTGCCCGAGTCGTTGGACGAGCCTGCGCTGTATCACGCGGTCAACGTCGACGGCACGTTCAACGTGTTCAACGCTGCCCGTCACGCCCGCGTACGCGGCCTGGTCTACGCGACGTCCGCGGCGGTGTACGGCGATGATGCGACCCAACCCAAGGTCGAGTCGCTCACCGGTACCGTCTTGAGCCCGTACGCCCTGGGCAAGAGGATCAACGAGCAGTACGCGAGTCTCATGGCCGGCGCCTACGGACTGCCCGTCGTCGGCCTGCGCTACTTCAATGTGGTCGGAGCCCGGCAGGATCCGGCCGGCCAGTACGC
>JAESSZ010000020.1 GCA_016763875.1 Nannocystaceae bacterium | reverse complement strand
GACGATGCGGACGCTGAGCTGGTGGTGTCGTGGCCGTCGGCCGCGTCGCCACCAGCACCGCCAGTGTCCCCGTCCGGTAGCACGACAGTCGGACCGCAACCGGTGACCGCCATCGCGAGGCCCGTAGCCACCGCCAGCCGAATCCGCTGCGCTACTCCATCAACTACATCCACTCGGCAATCGTCTCCCGTGACCACTGGCAAGGCAATTGCTTTCGCCCCACAGCGCGTGTTTCTGGGCATGCGCTCGGGCACAACGGAAATTTGTTGTGTCACATCCAGATCGGGCGGGCTCCAACGCGGCGGTGAAACGCTCCCGACGATTCTTTATCGCTGCGCTGCCGGCCGCGCTCGTCGCTTCACGGGTCTTTTCCGTTGCTGCGGCGCCGACTAGGCCAGGCCGAGTCCGGATCGCGCCCCTTCGACGCAAGCCGAAGGCCAAGATCCGGCTGTACAAGCTTGATGCCAAGCAGCTTCGTGCTGCAAAGCGGCACAACCTACACCCCGGCAACGTCGCCAGGGCTGTCTCCGACACGGGCCTTCCCCCGGCTGAGCAACACATCCAGCGGGCCCTCTCCGCGTTCAAACTAAAAAAGCCCAAGAAAGGGAAGCCCACCCTCGACGTGGTGAAGTTCTCGGAGGCGTTGCACGCAAAGCTGGGGGCCAAGGTCACGGGGTACTCGTGGCAGTTGCGGCGAAAGGGGGTCGCTACCGTGTCCTGCTGAGGCACACGTCGGGTTTTCGAACGCCTGGCTCCGACTCGCACTACAGGCTCATGCAGACCACCATGCAATGCATCGCGTACTTCATGCCCGAGGACATGGAGTTCGTGGTGTTACGTCGAGAACCTCAGACGAGGTCCGCCGATGCCCTGAGTTGGCGGTGCTACACCGCGATCCACTAAAACAGGCTCGTCTGCCGGATGTGTCGAGACTCGGCGATGCAGGACGCGTCATCGTTGCCGACCTTGTTGACCCGATTGGAGACCTCCGTGGCGACCAAGGTCGAGTTGGGCGCAGGACCCAGTAATGGTTGCATGCGGGCGAACACGCCAGGCCAGGTATGAATGTCCACGGGTGGGGGCTCAAGCCACGCCGTTCGTGCCTCCTCGTCCAGGATGACCGGCATGCGATCGTGCGCCGATGCGACCACGTCGTTACAGCGTGTGGTCAGAATCGTGAAGCGACGCGTGACCTCGCCGGTTTTGGCGTCGATCCCGTCGCGGTACAGCCCGGCGAAGACCAGGAGCTTGGCGTCCGGCCGATGGAACCACAGAGGCAGTCGATTGTTCTTGTCGCCCGTCCACTCGAAGAAACCGTCGGCTGGGACCAGACAACGGTGCCCGCACAACGCGTCGCGGAAGGCTGGCCTTGAGTGGACAGTCTCGCTGCGGGCGTTGATGTGGAAACGGTCGTCGTCGGCGCCAGACATGCCCCATCGCGCAATCCGCATAACGCGATGTGGATGTGGCCCGTCGTCTAGCCATACGATCGGGTGTTCATCTCCCGGAGCGATGTTGTAGCGCGCGCGACACTCGTCCGCATGGGCGACAAAATCGGCGTCCAGCGCCCGTGCAACCGCGATGTAGTCGTTGGTTGTCAGCGTGAATCGGCCACACATAGCGTCGTGGCCCCCAGTGTACCTGCCGGTGGCGTCCGCATGGACATCGGATCGTGCAATGCTCCAAGAGGTGAGCAACGCCTCGGACGAGCACTCCGACTACGCAGACGACGGCGACGAGGCTTCGGTGCCCAGGTCCGAAGCGCGGTTACCCGGATCCGCCGCGGTCTGTGGATTGGCGTTGGCGGGCGCCGTTTTTCTTCCGTTGCTGCCGGACGGCACAACCTTCTTCGATCTCGTCGTCGCCGCGTTCTCTCGCGGCCTACTGGAGGGACTGCTAACGGTCGTGGGCCTCGGCTCGCCGTTCGTTTTCGGTCTCGCTGTCGCACTCGCGGTATGGCTACCGTCATTGGTGGCGGCGCGTGTCGTTCGGCTGCCGATCGCACTCCTCCACAGTCAGCTCATTGTGGTGATGTGGACGGTTTGGTCCGCGGGCGGGGCTATCGCGGCGCTACCGATGCTTGGGTTTTCGGTCGCGAGCGCCGTGGCGTTCTCGGTCCAGCTTGCGGCGCGACGTGCCAGCAGTAGCGGCGGGCCCAGCTTGCGTTGGCATATCCAATGGGGCGCCATGATGGTCGTGGCGATCATAGTGTGGGTGAGACTTCAGATGTTCGCCGGGTTCCACTTTCGCTGGGCCCTGACACTCGCTCTGGCGGCAACCGTGCTGCTGCGATACGTCACGCGCTCGCGACCGGCGAGCTGATCGCCGCCCGCGAGCAGGTGTGGCGCGTTCAGGCCCCGTCGCAAAACGCGATGCCGGGGGCGTTACCGTAGCAGCGCAACTCTCCGAACACGGGCTCACAGCCGCCCCAGCACTCGTTGGCGGCGTTGCACGGAGCGCCACGGCCCCGTCTTGGCTGGCAGTTGCCGTCGTTGCCGTCGGCCACCTCGCAGAACATCTCGTTACCGCAACTGCCCAAGGTACACGCGTCGCCGGGAGAGGGTGGGGGCTGGCAAACCGCCGAGCAACTGCCGCTTTGGCAATCGAAGGACGAGCCACACGGGACACCCTCGGGGAGTGGGAACGACTGGCACGTGCCCTGCCAGCACTGCTGGTCGGCCAAGTAGTTGCACTGGACCGCTGGGCACATGTCACCGATATCGCCGAAGCCCACGCAGTTGGCTCCGTCGCAGAAACCGTCGCTGCACTGCTCGGCCGGCAGCGCAGGGTTGCACGCGCCATCGACTGCGATTTTCGCGGCGCATTCGCCCGCGTTCGGATCGCAGAAGCCGGAGACGCATGCGTTGTGTTGCTGGCAGGCATCGCCGTTGTCGGTGAGGTCGTGACACAGGTTTTGGAAGCCGGTGTAGACACACGATCCTGTCGCGCAGTCGTCATCCTCGTAGCATTCCTCGCCGGTGACGCCGCGCAGGTCGCAGCGATACTTCACGCATGACAACCCGGCGGGGCATTCGCTCTCCACATTGCAGGACGACCCAAAGGCGCACGTTTGGGAGCCACACGTCTCGCTCAGTGGATCGCAGACCAGCGATCCGCCGCAGCGTGTTGTTTCGGTCCCGATGTCCGGGTTGTCTGGATTGGCGTACGCGCACGGCTCGTCCGGACCCGCCGACGCGACGCAAGTTCCCGACTGGTAGTCGCACAGCAGATCTCCGTAGCAGTGGTAGTCGGCGAAGCACGAGTCGCCGGTCGGCAACGCCTCGACGCACACGCCGCCGGCCGAGGAGTAGAAGTCGCACGACAGTCCGGGCGCACACTCGAAGCCGCTGTAGGTGCTGCAGTCGTCGCCCACGCCGCGCTGTCCAATGAACAGCAGGTCGAGGTCACAAGCGTCGACTTCCGCGACTTGCGGGGCGACGCAGTTGTCGCCTTCGCCAACTGCCGACGATGCGCAGGGCTGGTCAAGGATCGCCGCGGCACACGCTGCGAAGGCGTCTTGGTCGATCACCACGTCGTCCGGGTCCAGGCCGTAGGCGAAGAACGGGAGTATGTTGTTCAAGAAGATCTGCGAAGACACGACAGAGGGCGGAGAGCCACCCGCCTCGAGCACCGCCAAGGTGGTGTCCGTGCACTGCTCTGCGTCCGCGACCGCCGAGCCGAGCTGGAATGCCATCTCGTCGACGTTGCAGCAGGCAAACGCGTGTTCGCACTGCGCGGCCACGATCGGCTCCAGAGCCATGCGTGCGGCCTCCACCCCGGGTGGGCTATTGCCGGTGCCGACCGAGTCGGCACTGGCCCCGGTTGAACCACCACTGTCGCCATCCGCCGTTTCGTCCGCGCCGGCCTCGGTGGCGGCCGTTTCTGTTCCGTCGCCGGTCCCGTCACCACCATCGTTGCCCGCGTCGTCGGCGCATGCAGGCAGCAGCGCCGCCGCGATGATCAAGGAAGTCAGATTTGTGCGTGCTGCACCGATAGTCATGGTCGTAGGGTCTCCAGCCGAGCGCGACGCCGATACCCGTTGTTGGGGGCGATGCGCGCGGGAGGGTAGTACCCTGGCGCCCACAACGTTCCCGAGACGGTCAAGATCGCCGATAGGAGCGAGCGCTGGCTCCCCTTCGGTCAAACCAGTGGTCACGGGCAGTGTACCGTCTATGCGGTGGGCGGCGGCAGCTCGATCGATTCGGTGGGCGATTTTGCTGCCTTCTCGCGGCATGCGTCGGTGACCAATCTTCGGGTGATTCTCGCCGCGATGCTGGTCGCATTTGTTGTGTATTGGCCGACCGATCTTCTGATTGTTGGGGCGAGAACGGATCTGCTTAGCCGGCTGGCGTCGTATCGCGCGATCAATATTGCGGGCTGTCTAATTCTTGGATGGGCGCTGACCCGCTCGCAGTGGATGCAGCGGAACGTGGCGATCACAATGGTCGCCGCGATGCTGTGGGGGGCGGTGGTCGGTATGGCGTGCATGTGGCCGGACGTCCGCCTGGAGCAGGGGTGGATGGACATCTCGGTCTTCCTGCCCTTCATGACTTGTCTCCTCTTGGTTGGCATCGCGTACCGCGTCGTGCTGACACTTGGCATGGCTGGGTTGTGGCTGGTGGTCTACTTCGGTTTTTGCGCCCGCGGAGTTTGGGACCGAAAATGGCCGAGTCTACGTCGTGCTGATCGCGTTTTCGTGCGGACTTTCGGTACTGATCGGTGCGCTACTGCGCAGTCTGCTGGCGCGTACGTACAGCGCGAGCGTGCGACTTGCCTCGGTGCGAGACGCATCAGCACGCCGGGTGTCTCAGCGTACGCGGGAGTTGCAGGCGATCTACGACCAGATCGTCGAACGAAGGGAAGAGGAGCGTGCGCACCTGGGCCGCGAGCTGCACGACGCCAGTGGGCAAACACTGACCGCGTTGCGCATTGAGCTCGATCTGATGCGCCATGCGACTCGTGATTCGGACGCGACAGATCCGGCGGTGGACCGTTTTTCGGAGCTCAATCCGCTCGTCCACCGATTGTTCGACGCAATGGATGGGGTGGTGACATCGTTGCGACCGCAAGTGATCGATCACCTTGGTTTGCCAGCTGCACTCGAGTGGCTTGCGCGCGACTCCCTTCGTCGAGGAAGAGCCGTGGACCTGGACGTCGAAGAATCGCTTTCCGACCTCCCGCGCTCCACCGCGATGGGTTTGTTTCGCATCGCCCAGGACGTCACAGAGTTGCTGTTCTACACGGTGCAACCGTCGGCCATCACGCTGTCGTTGGCCCACAAATCGAACGAGATTGTGTTGGTCGCGCGACCCGATCGTGGAGGAGCCTCGCCGACGCTCCGGCCCCCCGACGAGCTCGTTCGTCGGGGACTTCAGGAACGTGCGCGTTCGCTGGGTGGCCAGGTGTGGGCCAAAGAACTCGCCGAGGGAATCAGGGTGGTCGTACCGCACACGCGCGTCCCGGAGGTGGAGGTCTCGTGAGCCAAACTCCGCAGGAATCGTCGAGTATCGGGTGGTGGGCCTGCGTGACGTGCCCGCTGCCTGACGCGCAGACCCGCGAGGCATTCTCACGGGCGTGCGACGTCGAAACGTCGCGCCACGTTTCTCGCGCCGCGTGGGCGTTTCTGGCGGCAGTGGTGGTGTTCTGGCCCACGGATCTGCTGCTCCCAGATACCGCGGCCTCGGCCATGGTGGGGCTGCGCGTCACACTCATTGTGATGATTGGGGCAAGCCTCGCGGTGCTCCACCTTTCGTCGTTCCGCTACCGCGCCACGCTGTTTGTCGTCGCGTCGCCATTGGGCGTGATCGTGTCGCTGACTTACCTGGGGCCGCTCCTTACGACTGGGGACGGTTGGTTTGACCATGCTCTCTTGCTGCCGTTTCCGACGATGCTGGTCTCGGTGGGGATCGGGTGGCGCACGCTGTTCACGTTCGCCACATCGTTTGCCTTCGCGGCCGCGTACGTCTTGCTGTGGCCAGTCTCTGATACGCCCGAAGTCTGGGCATGGCTCATCAATCTCAGTATCGCCGCATGCTGCAGTGTGTGCATTGGCCACATTCTGTACTATCGGCAGTGGGAGTACTTCTTGGTCTCGCGGGAACTCGCGGCCGCCAACGACGGGCTCGAGGCGCAAGTCACCGCGAAGACGCGCGAACTCGTCGAGCTGACCCGGCGGCACCTCGCGCTCCGGGAGGAAGAGCGGGCTCGGGTGGCGATGACGTTGCAGCGTGAAGCGAGCGAGGTGATCGGCTTGATGCGCCAAGCCGTCGCGCCGCTGTTCGGTGACCGAGACGACTATCAAATCCGTATCGAGGGGTTGCTGGACGCGCTGTCGGGGGACCTCACGCAGATCGTGCAGGACCTCCTCCCAAGCGAACTCGAGGCGGTTGGTTTGGGAGGGGCGCTGGAGAACTTGGCGAAACGAGCCTCGGCGCACAGCGACCTGGCCATCAAGACCGAAATCGACCCGGGAATTACGGTCGTATCGCACGCCGCCGCGGCATTGTTTAGGATCGCTCAGGAGGCGCTGAACAACGCGATCCGGCACGCGCACCCCTCCCAAATCACGGTCGCGCTGCGGCGTGAATCGAAACAGGTGGTGCTCTTGGTCCGTGACGACGGGTGCGGCTTTTCGGACGTCCGAGTCGGCCGGCGCGGGCTTGGTCTGGTCAGCATGCACGAACGCGCCGAAGCGCTCGGAGCATCGCTTAACGTTCGTTCGGACTCGTCGGGCACCGAGGTCCGGGTTGAACTGCCGCTACCGGCCACGACGGCGAAAGCTATTGCGTGAGTCCAGAGCGAACCGCGTACGCGACCAGGTCGGGCACGCTGGTGACCGCGAGCTTGGTCTTGATGTTCCGAATGTGCGTGCTGACGGTGCTCTTGCTGATGCTGAGCGTCGCAGCGATGCCACTGGGCGGCTGGCCTTCGCCGAGCAGTTGAACGATCTGAAGCTCGCGATCGCTCAGTTGAGCGGCCGCCTTGCTCCCGCTACTCATCAGGAGTTGGTCCGAGATCGTATCCGTCACCGTTCGCAGACCTTTGTGGGCCCGACGGATCGCTGTGAGTAGCTCGTCGGTAGACCGACGCTTGGACAGATAGGCCTTCACGCCCGCGCGCAGGAGTCGTGGTCCGTACTGCTCTTCGGGGTACATCGAATAGATGACGATGCGTGCGCCTTCATCGGTCGCCAGTAACCGACGAACCGCTTCCACCCCTCCGCCGCCCGGCAGGGAGAGGTCGAGCACGAGCACGTCCCAATCGCGCGGCTTGCTGAACAGGCCGGCGGTATCTTCCGCCATCCCAACGAGCTCGATATCCTCGCAGGTATCAATAATACGGCTGAGGCCTTCACGGACCACCGCGTGGTCGTCGGTGATGAAAAGCCGGATCAAGCTAAGGGCACGGTATCGTATGATCGCGGCCCGCGATATCGCGATAGTACGACCGCGGCATCGTACAAGTTGGGTCCGGCCCAGGGGGGTCACAAGAGGGAAATCGTGTAGCCACTACAATTGTAGTGACATCACGACAGTTGTCGTGCTAGCGTCGGAGTCATGGAGTCCAAGCCTCGTAGGGGCATGAAAGAGACAGAGTGGGACCTTTTAGAGGTGCTCTGGGACAAGCAGGCCGCGACCGCCCGCGAAGTCGCCGACGCGCTCACGGACTCCCGGGGGTGGGCCTACTCCACCGTCAAGACGATGCTCGATCGCATGGTCGACAAGGAGCTTGTCGCCGCCCGCAAGGTCGGCTCGGTCTGGGAGTACCGAGCTGGCGTAGAGCGTCTGGATGCCCGTCGCGGTGCGTGGAGGCGATTTGTGGACACGGTGTTCGGCGGCTCGTTGTCGCCAGCGCTTGAGTTCTTGGCCAACGACGCCAAGCTCAGCCGCAAGCAACGAGACCGCCTCGCGGCATTGCTCAGCGACGATTCGGAGGACAACTGATGGACCCCGCGGTGATCGAGTCCTTGGGCCGCAGCTGGGTCTCGTGGCTCGGAGCGACCAACCTGTGGACGCTGGGTGCGTTGGCAGCCGTCGTGATCTTCGACCATCTGGCGGCACGCCACGTCTCCCCGGGTTGGCGCATGGCGTTGTATGTCGTCGTCCTTGCTCGCCTGGTTTGGCCGGGTGTGTGGACGAGCCCAGTTGGTCTGGTCCCGGGCCAGTCGCTGGCCCCTGCTGGCTCGGCCGTGGGCGCTCTCGCGACCGGGCTTGCGCCCCCTCAGATGGCGATAGTCGCGGGTGAAGCCGCGCCTCGGTGGTCCTGGGGCACGGGTGCGCTGCTCGTCCACTTCTCGGGGACCGTTGTGTTGTTGCTTCGGCTCATCGTAGGGCAGCAGCGCCTCAACCGTATTCGCGCGATCGCATCGCAGATCGACCCCCGCGGTACCGATGGTGTGCAGGTCCTCGAACATCCGAGCGCCGGACCGATGGCACTCGGCGTACTCGACCCGGTGATCGTGTTACCCACCGAGGCGCTTGAGCTCCCCGCCGCGGAACTCGGCAGCATCCTCCGGCACGAGCGGGCACGCCTTCGGCACCGCGACCCCGCACTTGCACTCGGACTGCTGTTGCTGCGTGCGTTGATGTGGCCTGTCGCTGCGGTGTGGCTTGCTGCGGTGCGACTGCACACCCTAATGGAGGTTCGGGCGGATGCCGCTGCAACTCGCCCGCTGAATGCCGCGGCGACCCGGGAGTACGGTGCGCTGCTGCTGCGCGCTGCGACGATGGGAAAGCTGACGCCGCCTGCAATGGGGGTTGGACACCGTGAGATCCGCGCCCGGCTGCGTGCTCTGGGTCGGAGACCCCGGGTGTCGGTCCCGGTTCAGGTCACCGCGGTTGTGCTGGCCGCCGCTGCGAGCGCGACTCTGATAGCGGAGCGCACCGGTTCCGAGCCCGCTCCCGAGAATCTGCAGACAACCGTGTCCGGGGCCAGCGCCCCCGCCGGGTCCGAACACTGCGTCTTGGACCGCGAGTGGATGCGTCCCGACGTGCCGGGCGCGACGACTGCGGACGAACGCTTCGCCAGGGCACAAGTCATGCTGGAGGCCGGCGAGCTGAAAGACGCGGAGAGCGAACTACGCGAGACCGCCTGGTTGGCCGCCTCGGTGAAGTACGACGACCTGGCCGCGGCCGCAGCCGGGCAGCTCATGTCGGTGACGTTAGCCCGCGAAGAAGCGGGGGTTGCTCGCGGTTGGGGCGCTCATGCGGCCGCCGCCTATCAACGCGCGGCGGGCTCGCGCGAGGCCGTTGCGTTTCACCAACGACGGGCCGAGTTGCTCGCCGCTCTCGACGATAGTCAGGGCGCCGCCGAGTCCAGGGCTACGGCGGACGCACTCAGCGCCTTGTGCCGCTAGGGATGTGCCGCTAGGGCTGGGCCGCTTCGTCTCGCACTTCGCCCCAGTCCTCAAGGATCACGTCGGTTGCACGCTCGCTGACCATCAAGATCGGCATCAGAATGAAGAAACCGGGAATCTCCGGGAACACGGAGGCATCGACGACACGAAGTCCTTGAACTCCGCGCACGTTGAAACGGCTGTCGAGGACGGCCATCGGATCGTCGTCCGCGCCGATCTTGGCGGAGCACGACGCGTGGTGACCCCACGATTCGTCCCGCACAAAGGTGTCGAGCTCTTGTGCGGTCTGCACTTCGTCGCCGGGCCAGACTTCGTCGAATCTCCCGAACAACGGCGCTCCCATGAAGCGCCGAGTGTGGCGTTGAAAATCCCGGACGAGCTGCACGCCTTTGACGACGGCTTGTGAGTCGTGCCGATCCTGTCCCTGCGCCGTGTCCCCGTCGTCAAAGTAACGGAAGTTGATCTCGGGAGTGTCCCGCGGGTCGGCGGAGCGCAGCCGCACATACCCCGCCTTGTTTCGGGTGTGCGCCTTGAGGATTAGCCAAGTAAAGAGGCTCTTGTCGGCCAGCGCATCTTGCGAGTAGCCGGGCTCGTAGCCTCCAAATTTTCCGGGCACCCCAAAGATGAAGAGATCGGGATCGAGCAACTCACGACTCAAGCGCTTGATCATGGTCACCACGCCGCCGTTGCTTTGGTAGGGCCCTTCGCCATCGCGCCACTCCTCGAGACATTCGTCGTCGGAAGCACCCGGGGTGCAGTCGGCCAAGATCCGGAACTCGCTGCGGGCCTGCGAGACAATGCCAACTTCGTAGCGATCTTGCAGGTTCTCTCCCACTCCAGGTAGTTCGGCGACCACTTCGATGCCGTGTTCTCCGAGCTCAGCGGCCGGGCCAATTCCCGAGAGCTTGAGGATCTGCGGCGTGTTAAAGGCGCCCGCAGATAGGATGACTTCGCGAGACGCGGTGACGACTTGGGCAGTGGGCAGCTCGCCGTCAGGGGCGGCGGCAGGATCGGCACGATACATGCGTTCTTTGCCGACGAACGCCACTCCCGTCGCGCGCGGAGTCCCGTCGTCGAGCTCGTCGGCGAACACGACTCGAGTGACGAATGCGCCCGTCTGGATCGTCAGAGGGAAACCGTCCTCCACGGTCTGCACCAGGTACTCACGCACGCTGTGGCGCCGGCCGTCTTGCATGGTGAGCGGAAACGGGTACACGCCTTCGTTCTCGGGCCTGACCTCGTTGATATCGCGCCCCAGCAGTGCGTAGAGCTCCGAGAAAGTCGCGCCCAGGGCACCGAAAAAACCATCGCTGGTGCTTGCCGCGAACGCTGTCACCGCGCCTAGAATTACCTTCTTGAGGTTGAAGTCCAGCAGCACTAGCGAGGGGTCTGCCGTGTCCAGTGGCAACCATTGCGCGACGCGATCGAAGTACGGGTCCATGTTGGCGGCCCGCCAGCCAGAGTCGCCAGTGACCTCGGCGATGTGATCCCAGTCGCTGGCGTGCGGTCGGATCCCGATGAGGGCGTTGTGCGCGGTGCAACCGCCAAGTGTTCCGGACCGCGGGTAGAAGATTCCTGGATCGGCGCCCGTGATCGGGTCGTCGACCCACTTCGAGTCTCGTTCACCGCGTTCCTCGTCGTCGTAGTGCTGGACGTAGTAGTCCCACCGCATCTCCGGGTCTTCGGTGGAAAATCCGTGAAACGCAGGCACCTGGTAGTTGATGTTCGCGCCCGCATCCGTGCCCGCCTCGAGCAAGAGGACGGAGTGCCCGTTACGAGCGAGGTTGGCGGCCAGTGGACCTCCGCCCGCGCCCGACCCGACGACGATGAACTCGAAGTCACCGTCGAGCTGGACGCTGTCGCACTTTGCACCCTGGCAGGCCGACGGCGCCGCGGAGTCACTGGGCTCGTCTTGCGCGCAGCCCGGAAGGAATACTCCGAATGCAACTGCATACTCGGTGGCGATGATGACGACATTTTTGATTGTGTTCATGAATCATCTCCACCGCAGGCGCGGTCTAGGGATTCGTTTTCGGGGTGGCATGCGCCTTGGGTGTCACCGTCGAGCCACGCAGCGAATGCCTCGCACTCGAGCTCAAGGGCGCACCCCAAGACTGCATCTTGTGCATCGCCACACGCTTTGCCCGTCTGGGTCGCGATCCATCTGGCTTGCAGGCAACTGCTCAGACATCCGGAGTTTTCGCCGCCGCAAGTCTGGGCGTGGTCGCAAAAAGAAGTGCAGATGGCAGGTGGGTCCTCGCCCCCCAGCGAACATGTCAGCGCACTTGTGGTGTCCTCACTCCCACAGGGGTAGTCGCCGGTTCCAGTCTGGTACTCGGCGATCTCAGAGCACGACAGCGCCGCCGCGCATGTACGTGCAGCCTCGAAACTCTGGATGCAGTCAGAGCCTACCTGGACACGCGCCTCGGTCTCGCCCGTGCAGATGAGGAGGCAGTCGGTCTCACTGCTTCCGAGACACGTACTCACCGTTGCGCAGAACGTTTGGCACACTTGCGGTGGATCGACCCCGAGGTCGGCCCGTGGCGCGCTTGTATCGGTCGCTCCCGCCCCGGTTTCGTTTGAGTCCACAGCCGAGGAGGTCTCGCTTGTGCCAGAGCCCGTGGCGCCGGTCAGGCCCGCGGGAGAACCGTCGTCATCGCCACACCCCGTCATCGCGGACAGGGCCAGGAGTATTGCAATCTGCTTCATCGCATCACCTTCTTGAGTTGCGCTACGACCGGGCCGAGCTCGGTCGTGGGGTCCCCGCACATCGACCGCAGTACCAACCCGCAGATCGTCAGGAGGACGAGATCGACCTTTGCGTCGTCGTCGGTCTCGAGCGTTTCGCGAAGTGCACCCAAGTACCGCTTGCGGCTCTCCGTCATGAGCTCAAGCCACGCATTGCCCGGGTTGTCGGGGTGGATCGAAAACTCGGCGAGCACCCGGAAGTGAGTTGCGAGGCGACTCATTTGCAGCGCGACGAACTGCAGTAAGGGCAGTAGCCGGTCCTCGGGCTTTGCAAACGCCTGTACGAGTAGACGCGAGCCTTCGGCGATGTCGTGCGCGGCGACGGTCGTCACCACGTGGCGGAACAGCACGGCCTTGCTTCCAAAGTAGTGGTACAGGGTGCCGGTCGATGTATTCGCCGCTTCTGCGAGCGTTCTCATCGAGATGCTGCCGTAGCCACGCAAAGCAAACGCGTCGATGCATCGCTTGGCGATGGCATCCCGCATCTCATCGTGGTCGACGATCTTCGGCACTGGTCTTTTTATATCCAACGTTCCAAATAAAACAAGTCGGTGCGTAGAGCGCCAGGGAACGGCGTTCCTCGGGCATGTCGCGTATTCGACGCGGATTCAGGCCGAAGGGCGCATGGCGGCTCAGAATCTGCTCGGTCCTCCAGTGACCTTGGCTGAACTCAGCTGACGGCATTGGCACAACGTGGCCATTGTGTGGAGTGCTGGCGTTTCGTGCATTTTGCCGGCGTCCTCGTTGTCCGTAGTGAACGCTCCGCTTCATGGATTCGACCCCGACTCGGCTCTTGGGCGAGAACCCCGACTCGATGTCGAGGACGACGAGGGGGCAACGACAGATCTTCTCTCCGGCGTGTCCCGCCTCGCGGGTATCGTGCGCCGCCGATGGCTGGTGGTGTTGGCGAGCGTTCTCGTCTGCGTCGCCGGAGCGGCGGTGACGATCAAGCTACTGCAACCGCGCTGGCGCTCCAGTGCAACGATTCTCCTCCACATGAGCGGGTTGCAGGTCCTGGACAAGGTGCAGGGGGTTGGCGAGGACGAAGACGACCGTCGCGCTGGCTATCGCGACTATTACGAGACGCAACGCCAGATCATGGGAAGTCGTGCGGTCGCTGAGCGTGCTCTCGCGGCGCTTGGTTTGGCGCACGATCCGGTGCTTCTGGGACTGGGCCGTACAGGCTCCGAGGCGGACAGAGTTGCGCGTGCGGAGCTTGTGGACCCCGTCGAACGTCTACGCGATCTCGTGTCGGTCGCAGAGGTCCGCAACTCTCGAATCGTCAGGATCTCTGCCGAGTACCCGGACGCCGAGGTCTCTGCCGAGATCGTCAATGCGGTGGCTGATGCATACGTCGAGTACGTCGATAGCAGCCGGTCCCGCGCAGGGGTGGATGCGCAGACGGATATTGGGAAGGAAAAAACCAAGGCTCACGCGCGGCTCCAGACCGCCGAGAGAGCGTTCGAAGCGTTCAAGCAGGACAACGAGTTGTCTTCAATCGACCAGCTCGCCGCTCTCGCGACGCAGGGGATCTCCAGCCTCAACGCGCACAGCAAGGACCTGGAGGCCGAGCGAATCAGGTTGGAGAGCATGGTCATCGAAGCCAAGCGGCTCAACGACAAAGGCAACATATCCGCGGTCAACTTGCTCTCCGAGGGCGACCGAGTGCTCTTTGGGGCGATGCGAGCCGAACGGTTGGAGGCCGAGCGTGCGTACGGGGAAGTCGACGTCAAGTTCGGACCCAAACACGAGGAACACCGAAAAGCCAGACGCCGAGTGACGCTCGCCGAACAGAAAGTCCAGCGAGAACGCACAGACCTTATCGAGACGCTCCAAGCTCGCCTCAACGTCGCGCGCACGACTGAGAAGCGGATCAACGGGTCGTTGCGCCGCGAGAAGGCGCGGGCCCTCCGTGTCACTGACCTGGAACGTGAGTACCGGTCGCTCGAACGTGATGCCGTCACTGCGGCGGACGAGTATCTCCTGATCGCGCGCCGGGACGTCGAGATCGCGGTGACCAATCGTGTCGAAGACCAGGGCATCGAGATTCTGGACCGTGCCACGATGCCGACCCGCGCGGTGTTTCCTAAGAAAGTCATGCTCCTCCTGCTCGGCGTGGCGGCGGGTCTCGGTGCGGGCGTTCTCCTGGCTCTGTCGATCGACTTTCGGGACCAGCGGATACGCGACGTCACCGACATGGAGCGGACCGTCGGTACGTTTGGACTTCCCGTGCTCGGACAGCTTCCGCGACTCCCAGCGGACAAGCGTCTGGGCGCCGGGGACGCACGAGGTCAACGCAGACAACGGGACCTGTATGCCCATCTGTTCCCCCACTCACTGATGGCCGAGCGTTGTCGCGGTGTAAGGACCAGCCTGGCGTTTGGTGCACCAGGGGAGACCCTGCGGAGTTTGATGGTGACCTCTCCGAGCTCATCAGAAGGCAAGAGTTCCATCGCGATCAATCTCGCTCTGTCGTTCTGCCAGGCAAACAAGCGCGTCGTGCTGATCGACGCCGACCTGCGGCGACCAAGGCTTCACCAAGTGTTCCCCGAAGCGGCGGACGTTGGCGACAAGTGGTTGTCCGCGTTGCTCGAAGAACGTTGCACGATCGACGACGCTTTGGTGCGGTCGCTGGATGATGCGCCCGCCAATCTCTCGGTACTGCCCTGCGGCGCCATTCCCGACAACCCAGCAGAACTCGTCGGGACGCCCGTGTTTCGTCGTTTGCTTGTGGAGCTGCAGTCGTACTGCGATCTCGTGATCATCGACTGTCCGCCTGTACTGCCGGTGACCGATCCCACGATCGTCGCGCGCCACGTCGACGGCGTGGTCGTCGTTGCGCGATCGGGATCGACGACCCGGGGTGAACTGCAACGGTCGATCGCGCAGCTCGCCCGCGGCGACACCAACGTGCTGGGCGTGATCCTCAACGAG